>CAJYSL010000413.1 GCA_913777515.1 uncultured Mucilaginibacter sp. | reverse complement strand
TAGCAAACTCTTCGCCCCGCTGGAGCGCTAAAACCAAGTCGCCGTCAGATAATCTGTGGATATCCATTTATTGTTAGGCCAATATAACAATTTATTAATGTTTTAGATATAGTGAATAAAAATGAATGAATCAGAGAATGCGAAGGCAATAGCTTATGATGATTGAAAACGGCAGTTTATCTAGACGATGATAAAGATGATTACTATTTACGTTGATAGAAATACATACTTACCTTTTGACACCACATCCACCCCTCAAACGCAAAAGCGCCGGTATCATTATGATGCCGGCGCTTTGTTTATGTGTAAAGTAATTCGTTCTGTTTGCTTACCAAAGCAGGGTGTAAAGTGCAACCAGGATACCGCAGATCAGCAGCGCACCCACGGCAAACGAGCTGGAGGTTTTGAACATCGAGGTGTCCACGTCCAGTCCGTTGGTCTTTACTCCTCTCGAAGTCTCAATGGTGCTGATAATCCACATTCCGATAATACAGATGATGAACACAAAGCCCATCCTGTCCAGGAACGGAATCTCGTATACGCCGCTGTCTTTGCCTTTTACTGCAAAGCCATAAGGATACAGGAAAGAAAGGTCAGCGTAGTTTGGTAAAAACTTGAAGATGACCGAGAAGATAAATCCGCCGATGGTGGCAAACAGCGCTGCATTCGAGGTTGCCTTTTTCCAGAAAAAGCCCAGGATGAACATCGCAAAGATACCCGGCGATACAAAGCCGGTATACTCCTGGATGAACGTAAAGCCGCCCTTTTTGTCGATGCCCAGGAACGGGGAAATTACCACGCCCAAAAACATCGCTACCACCACCGTAATCTTACCTACCGTTACCAGCTTGTGGTCCGGGGTGTCCGGTCTCAGCTTCTTAAAGATGTCCAGTGTAAAGATGGTGGCGATACTGTTGGCCTTACCGGCAAGGGAGGCTACCACGGCCGCGGTTAAGGCGGCAAAGGATAAACCTTTAAAGCCCTCCGGCAACAGGTTTAACAGTACCGGGTAAGCGTTATCCGGATTGGCCCTTAAGCTGCCTATAAAAGCGGCATCTACATTGTTTCCCTTATAAAGCACGTAAGCGGCAATGCCCGGCAGTACCACAATCAGCGGCATCATTAGCTTCAGGAAGGCTGCAAACAGGATGCCTCCACGGGCCGTTTTTAAATTAGCGCCCAACGCTCTTTGCGTAATGTACTGGTTACAGCCCCAGTAGTTCAAATTCACAATCCACATACCGCCCAAAAGCACGGTCAGGCCCGGCAGGTTGATAAAGCTCGGGTTGTCTTTCTTTAAAATCATGTGGAAGTGGTCATTTGCCTTCTCGCTCATGATCTTCAAACCCTCAAAAACACCATGACCACCGTTTTTAGTGGCTACCAGGTCTACGGCGATGTAGGTGGTTACCAGACCGCCCAGGATAAGGAAAAACACCTGGATCACGTCGGTAAAGCCGATTACCTTCATCCCGCCCAGGGTGATGATGACAGCCACAAAAGCCAGCGCCACCAGACAGAAATACAAATTGATGCCTGAAATGCCGTTAACGGCTACTGCGCCCAGGTACAGAATTGAGGTCAGGTTTACAATCACGTACAACAATAACCAGAACACGGCCATAATCATGGCCACCGTGCTGTTATAGCGCTGGTGCAGAAACTGCGGCATGGTAAAGATCTTGTTGCGCAGATAAACCGGGATAAAGAATACGGCCACAATAACCAGGGTGATGGCTGCCATCCATTCGTAGGCCGATACGGCAAGGCCCATGGTGAAGCCGTTACCGCTCATGGCCACAAACTGCTCGGCCGAGATATTAGAGGCAATCAGCGAGGAGTCGATGGCCCACCAGGTAAGCGAGCCTTCGGCCAGAAAGTAATCTTTGGAGGTAGCATCTGCATTACGCTTTCTGCGGTATACCCACAATCCGTAAACGGCTACGATAAAAAAGTAAACGAAAAAGACAGCATAGTCTCCCGTGGTTAGTGCTTTCATCAGTTAAATAGAATAGGTTATTGGTTTATATCAGTTGAGTGCGTGGTAAAAAATAACACGGGTTGCGTTGTAAGTGGTAATGCGTAACACATTTTAATTGGCTTGCTAAATCGCCGGTTGGCTTTGACAGGATGCGTAAGCGAGTGCCGGTTAAAGTATTAATCAAGCCAAGATGATGGAGCCGGTCGAAAGCCTGCATAATTACTGACTCGGGCACCTTAAACTTCTGACTTAGCTTTTTTGCACTTGGCAAGTAAACTGCACTACCCGTGCTTAGGGCGTAAGCTTTACCTAAAATAACTTTGGTGATTTGCAGATGCAGGGGCATCTCGGCAATAAAATTGGGCACCCAGTCAATCAATAGTTCTTTATTTTTCTCCTCGGCCATAAGGTTCATCATACCAGCAAAACTTTAAATTAATTATAGAAAAGGGGTTCGCTAATATCCGCTTACTAACGCGAATGAAAGAGGGGTAAATACATCCTTATTAGGGGGGTAATTTTACCAAAATACAAATCTTGCAACCTAAACGGTGTATTTTCCGACTAACAACCCTTGCAACATCTTAACAAATTACCATTTTCACAAAGCCACTTATCGGCTCCACAACGACTAACTTTTAGACTTCGAAAACGGCCAGGACTGCGACAATCAAAAATTAAGTTTTCGCATTAGTATGCTTAATCGTTACCTTTGCGGCGCTTTTGGTTCCCGGAACGTCGTTTTCCGGGATTAAAAGGGAATCCGGTGAAAGTCCGGAACTGTCCCGCAGCTGTAAGTTCTGTAAACCGGAGTCCATTCTTTAGTCACTGTGCGCTCACCGCGTATGGGAAGACGGGCCGAGGGGAACAAGTCAGAATACCTGCCTCAAGCTTTACTTATTCATAGCTTTCGTGGATTGAAGCTGGATGAAGATACTTTTCGTGTTTTTCATTTGTAGTGTACAATTTTCGGTTTGCTGTGGGGCTAAAACTCACATCACACATGGAATTATTGAAGCTTAAAACGCCCCGGCGTAATAGCTTTTTATGGAGTTTAAAGTTGGCTGCAACCCTTGGTTGGTTTATAGCCGGCTATGCCCTGCCTGTGTGTGCCCAACAAAAACCGGGTGATACCCTGCGCATCCATCAACTGCAAGCTGTTGAGATAACCGCCCAAACAAATACGCTATCTGCTGTTTCGACTACCCCTGCCCAGATATTGAAAGGACCAGCCCTGCAGCGTCTTAACAGCCTATCGGTAGCCGATGCGATACGTTATTTTTCGGGTGTCCAGTTGAAAGACTATGGCGGCGTTGGCGGTCTTAAAACGGTTGATGTGCGCAGCCTGGGCAGCAGCCAGGTAGCCGTTTTTTATGACGGCATACAGTTAGGCAACACCCAGAACGGCCAGGTAGACTTAGGTAAATTCTCGCTGGATAACCTGGGCAGCATTGAATTATACAACGCGCAAAAAAGCAACATTTTTCAACCCGCGCGCGGACTGGCCACAGGCAGTGCCATTTATTTGAATGCCCGGCAGCCTGAGTTTACGCTAGGTAGCGCCAATAATTATAAAGCAGGTTTTCGCACAGGGTCGTTTGGCTTGCTCAACCCTACCTTTTTGTGGCAGCATAAACTTAACAATCAAGTATCGGGCAGCATCAGCACCGAGTTGATGCAGGCTAACGGGCGCTATAAATTCAGGTATACTAATGGCGTGTACGATACTACTGCTATCCGCAGCAACTCGGACATCCGGGCCTTTAGGGCCGAAGCCGGTTTGCAGGGCCGCTTGCGCGACAGCAGCAACTGGGATGTAAAAATTTACCACTACAACTCTGAACGCGGATTACCCGGTGCCGTAGTGGCCAACAAATTTGATTACACCCAGCGCGAGTGGGACCGCAACACGTTTGTACAATCCTCTTATAGCCTCAACGGCAAAATATACAGCCTGATGCTGCACGCCAAGTATGCGGATGATTACCTGCGCTATCTTGACCCTGAGATTGTAACGCTGAGTGGCTTGTCAGACAGTCGTTATCATCAAAAAGAGGCTTATTTTTCGGCAGCCAACCTCTTTAAAATAAATGCGTTCTGGACGGTATCGGCATCGGCCGATTACCAGCGCAACACGTTGCAGGCCAATATTTACCGCTTTGCCTACCCAACCCGCAATACCTGGCTTACCGCACTGGCTACCCAGTTGTACTGGCCACGGTTTACGCTGCAAGCTAATGTAGTGGGCACCTGGGCTAACGAGACTACCGAAGCCTTCGATGCCGCCCGGCCCATGCACAAGTATACGCCTGCCCTGTTGCTGTCGTGGCAACCGTTGGCTACAGGCGCTTTCAGGTTGCGCGGGTTTTATAAGAGCCTGTACCGGCTACCTACATTTAACGAGTTGTATTACACCTTTGTGGGCAGTGCCGATTTACAACCCGAGTTTTCGCGGCAATACGATGCCGGGTTCACCTATCAAAAATATTTTAGCCGAGGCGCTTTAAGGCAAATCAGCCTGCAATACGATGCCTATTATAACCAGGTAAATAATAAAATACTGGCTGTCCCGGGGCAAAACCTGCGCCGCTGGGTAATGGAAAACATTGGCCGGGTACATATTAAGGGCATGGAAACCAACGCGCAGCTTACTTGGCTGCTGCAAGGCAGTTTACTGCTTAATACGGCATTGAGTTATACTTATCAGCAAGCCCGTGATGTAAGCGAGGGCAGCTTTTCAGGCGGGCGAATACCTTACACCCCCATCCATAGCGGTTCGGCACGTGTGGGCTTGTTGTGGCAACAATGGAGTTTGAATTACAGCTACATTTATACCGGGCAACGTTACAGCCAAAAGGCCAACATCCCCGAAAATTATGTGGCCCCCTGGTATACACATGATGCCTCGCTGATATGGCAGCCTGTTTATCGCGGGCATCAGCTTAGCCTCGCGGCCGAAGTGAACAACCTGCTTAATCAGTATTACGACGTCATCAGCAACTTCCCGATGCCGGGGCGTAATTACCGCTTAAAAATCAGCATCAATATTTAACACATGAATAAATCATATAACAGATATATACTTTTTGCATTTGCCCTACTTGGCTTACTAATTACATCGTGCCGTAAGGATACACCGCCTCCCGTCGAACAGGTGAGCACCTTGTTTACGCCCAACCCGGCCAGCGCGGTTAAAGGCGTTTATTTGCTAAACGAGGGAAACTTTAATGCCAACAAGGCCACGCTCGATTATGTGGATTACACCACCGGCGTCTATCGTAAAAACATTTACAACCAGGTAAACCCGGAAGTAACCAAAGGACTGGGCGACGTGGGTAACGACATAGCCGTTTACGGTTCCAAGCTGTATGTGGTAGTCAATAACTCCAACAAAATAGAAGTACTCAATGCCAAAACCGGTAAGCGCATTACGCAGATTGATTTGCTTAACTGCAGGTATATCACCTTTCGGCAAAACAAGGCTTATGTGAGCGCCTACCTGAGCGCCATTGGTAACGCCAACGCGCC
>CAJYSL010000412.1 GCA_913777515.1 uncultured Mucilaginibacter sp. | reverse complement strand
GCATCGGCAAAACCGGTACGCAAAGTGTCGTTGATATTGCATCCCTGGCTATACAGCAAATTGGTTTGCTTGCCCACCTTGTTCTGCAAACCCTCGAATGGAGAAACCAGGTGGTCATTATCCCACTCTACCGACCAAAAGCCTTTCATATCACTACTCGATTTACCCAGCGGACCAATTACCGCTATGGTTTTAGTCGATTTTGAAAGCGGCAGCAACTGATTATTATTTTTAAGCAGTACCACACTTTTTTGGGCTACATCCAGCGCAGCCTGGCGGTTTTGTGCTGAATTAAGCACTTTCTTTTCACGGCTTTCATTACTAAAGCGGTAAGGATCATCAAACAAGCCCAGTTCAAATTTTTTGCGCAGAATGCGTTTTACCGCATCGTTGATGAGGGCAATGTCTACCTTGTTTTCTTTAACCAAGGCGGGTAAGCCGGTTAGATAAGCGTGGCCTTCCATATCCATGTCGCTGCCGGCGGTAATGGCCAGGCGAGCAGCATCGGTATTATTTTGGGCAAAACCGTGGGCTACCATTTCACTTATAGAGCCCCAGTCGCTCACTACAAAGCCCTGGTAGTTCCATTTACCTTTTAAAATATCGCGTTGCAGGTAAGCATTGCCGGTGGCGGGTATGCCGTTCAGTTCGTTAAACGAATTCATGAATGTAGCTGCACCGGCATCAACCGCTGCTTTAAACGATGGCAGGTAAGTTTCCCATAACTGCCGGTCGCTCATGTCAACGGTATTATAGTCGCGGCCCGCAATGGCAGCGCCATAAGCGGCAAAATGTTTAGCACAAGCCATCACGGCATCTAAATTACCCAAACCCTTACCCTGAAAGCCCTGCACCCGTGCGCGGGCAATCAGTGACCCTAAATAAGGGTCTTCACCAGCACCTTCCATTACCCGGCCCCAGCGTGGGTCGCGTGCAATATCTACCATGGGCGCAAAGGTCCAGTGGATGCCGGAGGCGGCAGCTTCGGTGCCTGCAACGCGGGCCGAGCTTTCAATAGCTTTTAAATCCCAGCTGGCAGCTTCGGCTAAGGGGATAGGAAAGGTTACCCGGTAACCGTGTATCACGTCCAAACCAAACAACAGCGGTATTTTAAGCCGCGACTGCATGGCCATTTCCTGGATGGTACGAGTTTCTTTAGCCCCACGTACATTAAGCATGGAGCCTACTTTGCCGTCTTTTATTTCCTGGTACTTGGAACTATTCGGCGTAAGTGGCCCGGTTGAAAGGCGGTCGCTGGTGTATTGGTTAAGCTGACCGACTTTTTCTTCAAGTGTCATTTGTGAAAGTAGTTTCTCTACCTTTTGGTCAATATCTGATGATGTACCCGGCCTGACCTGCGCCCACAAGGGCACGTAAAAAGAAAAAACCGCTAAGGCTGTCAATGAAAATTTAGATAGCATGATGAGTTTATAAATGGACTGAAATAGTAGTTTGAAAAGCATCATCAAACCATTGGCTACGCTGTAACGATGTTAATGCGCTGGTTAATAATTCTTGCGGTATAAAATTAAGCAATCGTTTCGGTTTTACGTAACGATTGTTTTCGTAAAATTCTGTATTTCAGTTATTTAATTATGTTTTGATACGCTTTGTAGCCAAGTTTTTGTTATGATAAACGATTGATTATGAGTGGCTATACTTTCTAAATGCCTCGCTTGGGTGTAATAGGTAATACGTTAATTTCCTTAACAGTTTATATAGACAAAAAGTGCCCTAAGTGCATGGAGGAGCATAAACACCAAATTTTATGTAGAAAACGGTATCTGGATTATAGCGTATCAAAAAAAAGTTCCAATTAACCTAAACTACATCATTTGTTGCTGATTATCAGCATTAAACTTCATTTGCAGACTTGTTGTTAAATCGTTTCAAAATTGTGTTAAATATCTAAAAATCAACTATTTATGAAAATAAATTTGTTTGATACTTTTTTAGTTACATACCTTTACAGCACCAATTAACGCGGTAAGCCCCTGATTTTTACCGCAACCAGTAACAACCATTTATTTACATAACATGATTACAGCGTATCTGCTCAGGCATTATGGCTAACTATTTTTTATTCTTTTTTTAAGAGATGTGCTTGCACACAGGCTTACAGCCTTCAAATTTTAACCAGCTTTTTACATTATGAGAAAAAAACTTACGCTATTAATTTCTTTCATTTTTATTGCCGCCAATATGGTGCTGGCTCAAAGCGCCATCAAAGGTAAAGTAACTGATAAAGCCGGACAGCCTTTGGTGGGTGTATCAGTTAAGGTGCAGGGCACCAGTACCGGCAGCGTTACCGATGTTAACGGTAACTACAGTGTTATCACTCAACCCAATGCTACACTAATAGCAACCTACGTTGGCTATGCTACCCAAGCGGTAGATATCGGTGGGCAGAGCATAGTCAATATTACTATGACAGAAGAAACTACTAATCTTAATGATGTTGTGGTAGTAGGTTTTGGTACACAGAAAAAGAGTGTTGTTACAGGTGCCATCAGCCGGGTTAAAGCCAGCGACATTCAGGATCAGCAGGTCTTGAATATTAATCAGGCTTTACAGGGCCGTACTTCAGGCGTTACTGTTGTTAACAGTTCTGGTGCACCGGGTACTGGCGCTCAAATTCGTATACGTGGTGTTAACTCTATTAATAATAGTGAGCCATTGTATGTTGTTGACGGAGTAGTTATTTTGAATGGCGGTATCGAAAACATCAATCCTAATGATATTGAATCATTTGAAGTATTGAAGGATGCATCAGCAGCGATTTATGGATCACGTTCATCTAATGGTGTTATCTTGGTAACTACCAAAAAAGGCAAGTCAGGAGCTCCGGTTTTAAATTACAATGGCTATGCTGGGTATCAAAACCCAATTACCAGAGCCAAAGTAACCAATGCCGAGCAATATGCTACGTTAAGAAATCAAGTAGCAGTGAATGACGGTACTGCCTTGCCTTATGCCAATCCGGCATCGCTTGGAGCAGGTACAAACTGGCAGGATGTGATTTTTAATAAAAGCGCCTTTATACAAAACCATAGTTTGAGTATACAGTCGGGTACTGAGAAAACATCCAGCTACATTTCATTCTCTTACTTAGACCAAAAAGGAACGATATTTCCGGATATTTCAAATTACAAACGTTACAATTTTGTAGCTAATAACAGCGCAAAGCTTAAAAAATGGCTAACCATCGGCGAGAACTTTAGTTACGTATACAACAGAAATCAAAGCAATTTTAATACAAACAGCGAGTTTGGTGGTCCATTGAGCTCTGCGCTGAATCTTGATCCAACTACACCTGTATTATACACTGGCAGCACAGCCGGAACTGTATATGAAACAAGGCCGGTAATACGTGATGCCAATGGCATACCTTACAGCATATCGCAAAATGTTGGGCAAGAGATGTCAAATCCTTTGGCTTACTTAGAAACTCAGCGTGGTAACTATGGTTGGTCGCATAATATACTTGGTAATGCTTATGTAGAAATTGAACCAATCACTGGCTTAAAATTCAGAACGCAGATTAATGGAAAACAAGCATTTTTCGGGAACCAATCATATACTCCGCTGTACTACTTGGGCACTCAAAACAATAATACAAGTAATCAGAGTGCTTTTCGGGCAAGCAACCGTAACCTTACCTGGAACTGGGATAACACGGCTTCTTATAGCCATGCTTTCGGGTTGCATAGTTTCACTGCGTTATTGGGTACAAGCGCTTATGAGCAAGGCGAACTTGGTGTAAATGCAACTTTTAACAACATACCGGTTGCTAATTACTCGCAGCTTTCTTTTAACTATAATTTACCTAACGCCAACAGAATTGGTGGCGCTTATGACTCGCAGCCATACCACGTGTTTTCTTATTTCGGCCGATTAAATTATGACTACAACCAAAAATATTTATTCACCGGTATTGTTCGTCGTGATGGTTCTTCAAAATTCGGATCAAACAATGTGTACGGAACCTTCCCATCTGCACAAATTGGATGGGTGGCTACCAGAGAAGATTTCTTCCCTAAAAACTCGTTTGTTGACTTCTTCAAGCTTCGTGCATCTTACGGCGTAGTAGGTAACGAGCTGGCTTTAGATTACTTTCAGTATGTATCGGTTGTTAATGGCGGAAATAACTATGTTTTTGGTAATGATCAATTAATCATTGGTAATAGTCCTGCTTCACCAGCCAACCCTAACCTTAAATGGGAGTCTACCCACACTACAGATATCGGATTTGACGCTATCTTATTCAAAAATTTAAGTTTAACTGTTGATTTATACAGAAAAGTAACCAAAGACATGTTGCAATACGTGCCGCTACCTGGCTATGCCGGCTTTAACAGCCAACTACGGGCTAACGTTGGCGATCTGGAAAACAAAGGTATTGAGGTTGAATTGAATTATACCAAGTCTTTTGGCGATCTTAAAATGAACTTTGGAGGCAACATCTCTTACAACCATAATGAGGTTACTAATTTAGGTGTTACTCCATTTTTAGATAATGGTAGTTTTCAAAACAGCAGCTATCCGCTGTTCCGTACACAAGCAGGACAGGCTGTTAACTCATTCTTTGGTTTTAAAACTTTAGGTGTATTCCATTCGCAGGCAGAGGTTGATGCTTATACTTTAAATGGTAATAAAATTCAAGGCAATGCTAAACCCGGAGATTTAAAATTTCAGGACACTAACGGTAATGGTGTTATTGATGCGGCCGACCGTGTTTTCTTAGGTTCGCAATTGCCTTCTTATACCTACGGTTTAAATCTGAGCGCAAATTATAAAGGATTTGATTTTAAAATATTTGGACAAGGTGCCTGGGGTAATAAAATATACCAGGGATACCGCCGTCTGGATATTCAAAAAGCCAATTACCCTTTAGCGGCTTTGGATGCCTGGACTCCAACCAACAGCAGCAGTAATTATCCTCGTTTAACGGATACCGACCCTAACAAAAACTTTGCTAACCCATCAGACTTTTATCTGCAAAGCGGTGCTTATTTCCGTATCAAAACTGCGCAAATTGGATACAGCATTCCTAGAAATGTGTTAAGCAAAGTTGATATCCAACGCGTGAGACTTTATTTGAGCAGCAACAACTTAGCTACTATTACCAAGTACAATGGTTTTGATCCGGAGATTGTTGGCGGTGTAGACAGAGGTATATACCCACAATCCCGTTCATTCCTTTTAGGCTTAGATATTACTTTCTAAACGCAAATTTTAATTCATTTTTATATGAAAAGAAAATATATCAATTACGGTGCAGCCATCTTGTTTGTTGGCATAGCCGGTTTTGCATCTTGTAAAAAATCATTTCTTGAGCTTCAGCCATCGGGGCAGTCGCTCGAATCAAATTATTATTCAAATCCATCCGAAGCTTTCAGCGGCTTGGTTGCAGCATATGATCCTTTAGTTACCGAAACAGGCGGGTTAGATAATACTTATTCAGGACCGTTAGGCCCATTAAATTCAGCCTCGGATGATTGCTTTGCCGGTGGTGGTGGTAACTCAGATGTGCCGCAATGGCAGAATTGGAACACTTATACTTTAACACCTGCATCCGGTCCGCAAGGGGGCTTTTGGGGTAATAATTTTAGAGGGGTAAGCCGAACCAATCTTATTTTATCTAAACTGCAGAATGTTCCGGGATTAAGCGACGCTGATAAAAAACGGTATACTGCCGAGGCGAAGTTTTTAAGAGGACATTACTATTTTGATTTGGTGCGGTTATTTAAAAATATTCCTCTGTTTACCTCTCCGCTGGCTGTAGAAGATGTTTATAATCAACCTCAGGTTTCGCAAGAAGCTGTATATGCCCAGATAGAAGCGGACCTAAACGCTGCCATAGCCGATTTACCTGCAACAGTTGCATCGAGCGAAAACGGTCGCGCTACCAAGCCTGCTGCTATTGCCCTTTTAGGCAAAGTGTTGCTTTACGAAAAGAAATGGGCCGCTGCTGCAACTCAATTTGCTTTGGTTAACGGTACCCCAGGCGCTGCCGGGCCATATAACCATAAGCTGTTAACCAATTTCGGAGCTATTTTCAGCCCTGAGAATAAGTTTAACAGCGAATCGATTTTTGAAATTGTACATACCGGTTCTCAAAGCTATAGCTGGAATAACTGGAATCAGTTTAAATCGAATGTTTATGTGCAGATGGTGGGTGCCCGTGGGTATAACGGTCCCATTTATTGGGGAGGTTGGGGTTTCAACCCTATAACCACTCAATTAGTTAATGCCATGAAAGGTGACCCGCGGTACGGCTACACCATAGTAAATATGGATAGTTTAGCTAAGGTAACTAAAAGCAATTACGAAAACAGTTACCAAGGCACCGGATACCATATTCAAAAATTTGCACCTCTGCTCAAGTACAAAGCAGCAACAGGCACTACCGAACTTAATTTTCCAAACGATTACATTGAAATTCGGTTGGCCGACACTTACCTGATGGAAGCTGAAGCTTTAATTCAAAGTGGAGGTGATGCCAGTCGTGCGTCGGCATTATTAAATGCAGTGAGAGCCAGGGTAGGTTTAGCAGCAGTTCCGGCTACATTAGATAACATCTATAACGAGCGCCGTCTAGAACTCGCCACAGAAGGCCATCGCTGGTTTGACTTAGTTAGAACCGGAAGGGCAGCAACCGTCTTGAGCTTTAAAGGGTTTAAAGCAGGCAAGCACGAAATTTTACCAATCCCACTTAACGAATTAAGTAATACTAAACTGGTTCAAAACCCCGGTTATTAACTACTAAAAATGATAAGGCAGCCGGTTAACCCGGCTGCTTTTTTACCCCACTGTTTTATGCGATTCTATGCTAATATAAGTACTATACTGTTTCTGGCATTTTTTTCATGTTCGGGCAAGGGCGATGATGCCGCGCCTTATATTTCTACACCGACCCCGCCCGTAGATAAAGGTTGGTCGTTTGAAAGCACTACCTTTTGGCAGGACGAGTTTAACTACACCGGCAAGCCCGACAGCACCAAATGGGGCTATGATATTGGCGGCAGCGGTTGGGGTAACAACGAGTTGCAGTATTACACCAATAATGCCAGTAACGCCAGTGTAGCCGATGGCAAGCTGACTATTACTTTGCGTAAAGAAGATTTTGGCGGCCGTAATTACACCTCGGCCAGAATAGTTACCCGTAACAAGTTCGACTTTTTGTATGGCCGGGTTGAAATTAAAGCCAAGCTGCCTGCCGGTAAGGGTACATGGCCCGCGCTATGGACACTACCTACCGATTTTGCTTACGGCAACTGGCCCTCATCGGGCGAGTTTGATATTATGGAACACGTAGGCTACGACCCCAATGTAATTCACGTAAGCGCCCATACTGAAAAGTATAATTTTAAACTTAACAATGGCAAAACCGGCATCCGTACTATTGATAATGTTACCACGCAATACCATCTGTACCGGATGGATTGGACGCCTTATTCTATTAAAGGCTATGTAGATGATGTTTTGCTGTTAGAATACGTGAATGATGGCTCAGGACCTACCGAGTGGCCTTTTGATAAGCGCTTCCATTTGCTGTTTAACATTGCCTTCGGCGGCGATTGGGGAGGAGCAAAGGGATTAGATACCAATATCTTCCCGGCTACCATGGATGTCGACTACGTTCGCTACTATAAAATGATTGACAAGTAATTTACCTGATAAACTTATTTATGCACCGTGCAAATCATTTGCTAAAGGCATTAATGCCCGGCCTGGCAGCTGTATTATTAATTAACTGCAGTTCTAAAAAGGCAGACAACGTAGTACCCGAGGTAATTATCCCTACCGTACCTACTGCCCCTGTAAAAACCGATGTTGATTTCTGGCTAACCACTTCAGACCAATCGGTATTATTTAAACAGCAAAACCTGGCACTTAATTTTAATACTAACGCCAATCAAAATTCAACCATCGAAGTTGACACTACCCAAGCTTACCAAAGTATTGACGGCTTCGGATTTACCTTAACCGGCGGTAGCGCTACACTGATTAACCAGTTAAATGCCACCGATAAGGATAATATGATAAAAGAGCTTTTTGCTACTGATAACGGAAACATCGGTATCAGTTACCTGCGTATCAGTATGGGTGCATCCGACCTGGACGCTACCACGTTTACTTACGATGAGGTAACCAATACAACTACAGATACCGAGCTCAAAAACTTTAGTATTGATAAAGACAGAACCGACTTGATACCAGTGCTGAAAAAAATACTGGCCATCAATCCATCTATCAAAATATTGGCCTGCCCTTGGACGGCGCCTACCTGGATGAAAACCAATAACAGTTACCGGGGTGGCAGCCTAAAGCCAGAGTATTATGACGTTTACGCCAAATACTTTGTAAAATACATTCAGGCCATGAAAGCCGAAGGCATTACCATTGATGCCATTACGCCGCAAAACGAACCTTTAAACCCTGATAACACACCGGCTATGGTGATGCAGGCGGGGGAGCAAGCTACTTTCATCAAAGCTAATTTAGGTCCGCAGTTCAGAGCTGCCGGTTTAAATACCAAAATCATCTGTTACGACCATAACACCGACCGCACAGATTACCCGCTCACCATACTGGCTGATGTCGCGGCAAACCCTTTTGTAGACGGCTCGGCTTTCCATTTGTACCTTGGTAATATTGATGCGCTAACGCCGGTGCATAATGCTTATCCTAATAAAAATATTTATTTTACCGAGCAGTACACTGCTGCTAACGGCGATTTCGGCGGCGATTTACAATGGCATGTTAAAAACCTGATTATTGGTGCTATCCGTAACTGGAGCCGTAACGTGCTGGAGTGGAACCTGGCCGCCGACCCTAACTATGGTCCGCATACCAATGGCGGCTGTACCACCTGTAAAGGTGCTTTAACCGTAGGCACCAGTGTGAGCCGCAATGTGTCTTATTACATCATTGCTCATGCTTCAAAGTTTATCAGGCCAGGGGCGGTGCGTATTGCATCAAACATAACCGGTAACCTGCAAAATGTAGCGTTTAAAAACACCGACGGTAAAAAGGTGCTGGTGGTATTAAACACTGGTAGCAGTTCTCAAACATTCAATATCAAATTTAAGGGCAGGCAGGTAAGCCCAACCCTGGCCGGAGGTGCTGTAGGCACTTTCATCTGGCAGTAAATAAAGTCAACATACTATGAAAATAAGCTATTTAACCCTGGCCTTACTGGCCATTTGTAGCGGCCTGGGCCATGCACAAACCACGGGTAAGCGAAATACTGGTAATGCTAAACAAGTAAAAGTTTACACTACTGCACAAAATACTAATTATCGCCTGGCCGAAACCGGAACGCTTGATTTTAACGACCATAACCAGCCGGTAGAAACCGAAGTAAGCATTTTTGTTGACCCGGATAAAAAGTTTCAAACCCTGGTGGGTATAGGCGGGGCATTGACCGATGCATCTGCTGAAGTTTTTGCTAAAATGCGCAAGGCACAGCAGGAGGAGTTTTTAACGGCCTACTACAATCCTCAAAAAGGAATAGGTTATACCATGGCCCGCACCAACATTGCCAGCTGCGATTTTTCGAGCGGGAGCTACGGGTACATAGCTGATAATGACGCCGAGTTAAAAACTTTTAATGTTGACCACGATAAGCAATATCGCATTCCGTTTATCAAAGCTGCCATCAGCGCAGCAGGTGGTAAGCTGCCTATGCTGGTTTCGGTATGGTCGCCGCCGGCCTGGATGAAAGATAACCATAGCCTGGTTGGAGGCGGTAAATTGTTACCGCAATACCGCCAAGCCTGGGCTAACCATTACATCAAATTTATAAAAGCGTACGAAGCACTTAATATACCGGTTTGGGGGCTGAGTGTGCAAAATGAACCTATGGCCAAGCAAACCTGGGAATCGTGTATTTATACCGCCGAAGAGGAGCGCGATTTTATTAAGCAATACCTGGGGCCAACATTGGCCAAACAAGGGTTGAGCAGCAAAAAGTTGATTGCCTGGGACCATAACCGCGATTTGATGTACCAGCGTGCCAGTACGGTTTTAGAAGATAAAGACGCCGCTAAATACGTTTGGGGCATAGGTTTCCATTGGTACGAAACCTGGACCGGCGGCAAAATGCGTTTCGATAACGTGAAGATGGTAGGTGAGGCCTTCCCCGACAAACACCTGATGTTTACCGAGGGGTGCGTCGAGAAATTTAATTTAGATAGCATAGGCAACTGGGGTTTGGGCGAGCGCTACGGTAATTCGTTAATTAACGATTTTAATAACGGCATGGCAGCTTATACCGATTGGAATGTACTGTTAGACGAGCAGGGCGGCCCTAACCATGTAGGCAACTTTTGCTTTGCGCCGGTACATTACAATACCCAAACTAAGCAGATAATATACACTAACATGTATTACTATTTAGGTCATTTTTCTAAATTTATTAAGCCTGGTGCCCGCCGAATCATCAGTTCATCAAGTCGTGATGTGCTGCAGTCTACCGCCTTCGAAAATATTGATGGTTCGATAGCTGTTGTGGTGATGAACAGTTCGGATAAAAAGCAGCTTTATAGCTTGTGGATAAAGGGTAAAATTGCGCAAACTACCAGTTTACCGCATTCTATCAGTACCTTGGTGCTTTAGCAGACTATATGGGGCAAAAGTCGGGATTTAAAAGATGGACGGTTATGATGGGCATTTTTATAGTGCCCATCGCACTTATTTTGTCGCAATGTATCGGCAATACACCTGCCGAAAGCGCTGATGCACGGGGTAATGTTTACGCAGGCTCGGGCAGTTGCATTAAATGCCATAAGTCAATCTACAACAATTATTTGCATACGGCTCACTATCAAACCAGCCGCATGGCATCGGCAGATAACGTGCATGGTAATTTTGCCGAAGGTGCCAACGTACTGCCGCTGAGTGATAGCGTAAAAGTGGTAATGCAGCAACAAGGCAAAAAGTTGTTCCAGGTTAAATACGTTAACAACAAACCCACCGAAAAACATCCGTTTGATATGGTGTTTGGTGGCGTTAAGGCCGAGACCTATCTGTACTGGAAAAACAAGCAAGTATTACAACTCCCGGTATCCTACTATAATGCCATACATGCCTGGGGTAACAGTCCGGGTTATGAGGCTGGTTACGCCGACTTTAGCCGCGTAATTGGTACTCGTTGTTTTGAATGCCATAGCTCTTATGCCAAAGAACTGCCGCAGATAACGCAAAGTCTCACCCGCACCGTAGAGTTAGACCGCAAAGCCATGATTTTGAGTATTGACTGCGAACGCTGTCACGGGCCGGCCGTTAACCATGTAAATTATCATAACGAATATCCGGGGCAAAAAATAGCCAAGTACATTGCCAGGTATAGTACTTTAACCCGTGCGCAAAAGGTGGATATGTGCGGCGTTTGCCACTCGGGCAACAGCGGCACCATGTTAAAATCTACCTTTGCATTTAAGCCCGGCGATACACTGGCTAAATTTAAAGAAGCCGAATTTTACCACGCCGATACCAATCCGGATAAGTTAGATGTACATGGTAACCAGGTACAGTTGCTGCAAAGCAGCGCTTGTTTTATTAAAAGCAAAATGGACTGCGCCACCTGCCACAACACGCATAACAACGAACGCAGTTTAACGGCGTTGTTTACCCAACGTTGCACTAATTGCCACAGCGAGGCCAAACATAACTTTTGCAAAATGGCTAACCGTTTAGATAAAGCCACTTTAACAGCGCAATGCATCAATTGCCATATGCCGCAGAAGCCGTCGAGTGTAATAACGGTGCATAACAGCGACAAAAGTACTTTAGTGCCATACGAAGTTCGTACCCATCGCATTGCAGTTTATCCGCAGGAAACGCAGAAAATTGTAAGCTGGTTAAAAAACAACAAACTTAAAGCACTTTAACAGCACCGTTCAGGCGCTGTTAAAGTGCTTTAATCGACTACTATTTGAAATAATATACTCGCTATGAAATTCAATCAACTTAAAGCCACATTAGCCTTGGCCATCACTTTATGCGCTGCAACGGTACAGGCACAAAACCGAAAATTTATTTCGGTTAAAGGAAAGGATATTATTGGTGTTGATGGCAAGCCTTTTTTAATGCGCGGCACCAATCTGGGTAACTGGCTGGTACCCGAAGGCTATATGTTTAAGTTTAAAAATGTAAGCTCGCCCAGGCTCATCAATGCCGCTTTTTCTGAATTGATGGGACCGGAAGAAACACAGGCTTTCTGGCGCAAATTCCTGGATGTGTATATTACTCGCGCCGATATTCACTACCTCAAATCGTTGGGGATGAATTCCATCCGGATACCTTTTAATTATAAACTGTTTACCAAAGAACAATACCTGGGCAAGAGCGACCCTAACCACGGATTTGAACTGCTTGACCGTGTAATTAACTGGTGCAAGCAGGAAGGTCTTTATGTGTTGCTGGATATGCACTGCGCCCCTGGCGGGCAAACCGGCGATAATATTGACGATGGCTATGGCTACCCGTTTTTATTTGAGAATGCCGACAGCCAGCAGCTTACCGTTGATATCTGGAAACGGATTTCAGCACGTTACAAAAATGAGCCCACCGTTATGGGTTACGATTTATTGAACGAGCCTATTGCGCATTATTTTAACACCGAATACTTTAACCCCTTGCTCGAGCCGCTGTATAAAAAAATAACGCAGGCCATCCGTACGGTAGATAATAATCATATTTTATTTTTAGGTGGTGCGCAATGGGATAGCAATTTTAAACCTTTTGGGCCACCGTTTGACAGCAAACTGGTTTATACTTTTCACAAGTATTGGACCGACCCCACCGTGCAGGTAGTGCAGGATTATATTGATTTCAGGAATAAATATAACGTGCCTATCTACGTTGGCGAAACCGGCGAAAACAAAGATGAATGGGTAAAAACATTCAGAGAGATGCTCGAGAAAAATAACATCGGGTGGCATTACTGGCCATACAAAAAAATGGATAATACGGCCGGTGTAATGAGTTTTAATAAACCTGATGGTTACGACGAAGTTATTGAGTATACCGAAAAGCCCCGGAGCAGTTTTGAGGAGATACGCAAGGCTGCGCCTAAAGACCGTGCACGTATCAAAAAGGCTATTTACGGCATATTAAACAACGCCAGATTTGAAAATTGTACCCCAAATATCGGCTACATTGAGGCATTAGGATTGAATGCAAAAAAGTAATAATTTTACCGGCAGAAACCAATTATAAACCCTGCATCTAAGTTAGCTATAGCACTTATTTGCAGGGTAATCTAATCTGCCGCTAACCGTGATAAAAATTTTACGCAAAATGCTGCCCTTGCTGGCTGTATGCTGTTTTTTTAATTATCTGAGTGCAAACGCCCAAAAGGCAGTTTCGCTGGTGGATACAACCGACCAGCATATCTTCTCTTACAACGAAATTTATCAGCTGGAGGATACCTCCCGCAAACTTGATATTAACCAGATATCATCGGCCAAACTCAGCAGTCTGTTTAAGCCAAGTAAAGTAAATACACCTGTGGCCGCTAATGCCTCAAGCAACTATTGGTACCGTATTGTTATTGCCAACAATACCCGCTCAAAAAACAACTGGCTGCTCGAGTTTTTCGACCAAACTATTGATGATATCGTAGTGTACTCGGCTAACAAAGGCGGCGCGTATACGGCTAATTATATGGGGGCAAGCAGGCCATTCGGGCAGCGCTTATTTCAGCACAAAAACTTTGGGGTAAATGTGGTCAATAGTGCAGGGGGCACCTCTACCTATTATGTTCGCATCCATTCGCACCAACCTGTCAATATTATCATCGTGTTGCGTTCGGTTGGGTGGTTTATACACTATGCCCTCGATGAATACTTCTTCTTCGGTATTTTTTATGGCATGATACTCGTATTCAGCCTGTACAACCTGGTGATGTTTTTCGCCATCCGGCAAATACAGTACTTGTATTACATCATGTATAACCTGAGTATCGGCCTTTACGAAATGTGTACCGATGGTATTGCCTACCAGTACATCTGGCCTAACGCTTCCGGCTGGAACCAGTATGCCTATGGTATTGCCCTATACTCGTCGAGCATATTCGCCTTGTTGTTTACCCAAAGCCTGTTGTACGTAAAAGGCAAGGCCCGCCGGCTTAACAAAATGATATGGGTAGTTATTGTACTGCGCACAGTCTTCTTTTTGGTATGCCTTATTTTTAATCGCAGCTGGTTCAATTATAAAATTGTAGAGTTGGTACCGTTGCTATTGGCCTACGTAACCGGTTGCCGTATTTTGTACCAGGGGTACCGGCCTGCCCGTTTCTTTGTGGTAGGTTATTCATTTTTGATGATTGGTTTTATCATTAAAGTGATGATTGCGCTAAATGTGGCCTGGCTGCCTTTCGGCCCGGTTACGCATTACAGCCTTAGTGTTTGCTTTATTATGGAGATGCTTTTCATCTCTTTTGCTATCGGCGATAAAGTAAGGCTACTTAAGAAGAAAAAGGAAAAGGCGCAACGCAGCACCATCCAACAATTGCGGCAAAACGAAGAACTGAAAGATAACCTAAACCGCATGCTGGAGCAACAGGTATCTGAACGCACCCGCGAGGTTATCGAACAATCGCAGGTAATCCATCAGCAAAACGAGGAGCTTAAAGCCGTAAATATTCTTTTGCAGCATCAAACCGAAGAAATATCGAGGATGAACGTGCTGCTCGAGAAGGATAATATCACCCTGCAGCATAACATCGAAAAAGTAACCCATGACAGGGTAATGTCGGCCGAGGTAGATTACGAAGAGTTTAGCCGGATTTATCCCGACCGCGAGGCCTGCTTTAAGTTCTTGGCCGATTTGAAATGGGAGAGCGGCTATCAGTGCCGTAAATGCGGTTATACACATTATAACGCCGGTCACCTGCCTTTTAGTCGTCGTTGTTCTAAATGCGGATATGATGAGTCGGCCATTGCGTATACCGTGTTGCAAAATACCCGTATACCTATCAATAAAGCTTTTTACATGATATTTTTGCTGTATTCTACCAAAGGCAAAATATCATCGCACAAACTTTCTGAGCTGCTATCCATTCGTCAAAGCACCTGTTGGACCTACAGTTCGCGCATCAAAAAACTGATGGATGATAAAAAGAAAGAGCTCCGCAACGCCGGCAAAATGGGTTGGAGCAAATTGATTCTGGATTACACCGAAAGCGTTGGCAAGGCCAAATCAGAATTATAAAAGGCGCTTTATGAATCAATATATTCTTTTTTAAAATATATTGATTTTTAGGATTTTGTATTTAAATATGCTGTAAAGTTCACGGTAAATTAGAGCAATATTAAAACAAAGTTAAATTTTAACAATCAAAACACCCGGTATAGGTGTATTATAGTTGTTTAATATCGATAAAATGGTCTGTGAGGTTTGCATAGACGATTGTGTTAAACCGCTATATCTACATCAATATTTACTGTGAAAAAAATACTTTACTTATTTGTCTTATTATTTAGTTTACAGGCAGAGGCGCAGGTAGCAACCGATACCCCCAAGGTAAGCGTGGTTGATACTTTAAAAAAAGATTTACTCACTGTGCCGGATACCGTACCACATCTGCGCAGTAAAACCGCCGCTTTGATTCCGCCGGCAGCTTTGGTAGGGTACGGTGTATTGTCATTTTATGTGAAGCCACTCCGCAAGCTTGACCGCTATGTATACAACGAGGCACGCGACCATAATATCATCACCAACACCACACTCGAAGATTATTTTCAATATGCCCCCATCATCATCACCTATGGTGTTAACCTGGTAGGTGTACACGGTAAAAATACCTTTCTCGACCGTACGCTTATCTACGCCATGTCGCAAGGTATGCTGCAAATAGCCATGCGAACCCTAAAAAGGAGTACACACCGTTTACGTCCTAACGGTGCCGACCGTTTATCCTGGCCATCAGGCCACACCGCCAATGCCTTCGCGGGGGCCGAGTTTATGGCGCAGGAGTTAAGTGGCAACTCACCTTATTATGGTGTAGTAGGTTATGCCTTTGCTACTACAACCGGTGTTTTTCGTATTTATCACCAAGACCATTGGCTGAGCGACGTAATAGCCGGTGCAGGGGTAGGTATTTTGGCTACCAAAGGCGCCTATCTTTTATACCCGTTTATCCGCAACGCACTGTTTAAGGCAAAAAACGACGAAAAGAAAAGTGATGTGCCTACCGAATTGCGTAAAAAGAAAAACAGGAGCGCCATGTTATTGCCGTCTTACAGTACCGGCACGCTGGGTTTACAATTTTCGATGGAGTTCTAATAACTTCAAAATATTTCAAAAAAACTAGTTATCGGGGTTAACTTTTAGTTCATCTCCAGATTTTCTCCAGAATTCAATCACACCTTTGAAATTGAGCATTAGCTCAATTAGCATTACTAAATAAAGTTTTGGTAAGCAGGTTAGCAAGGGTGTGTTTGCGATGTTTTTTGTATTACCGTTTAGCTTAAGCTCGCAGGCCGTTTTGAATTTATTAGCCGGTTAAACCTCAAAATTGCTTTAATTGCTGTAATATTACGGCTGATTACGATTGCAGTTTTACTGGTTAAACCATACTTAATGAAGAATAAAACAAGCATCCTTGCTGTGCCTGCATTTTTAGGCCTCTTTTTGTTCAATACCACTTTCTCAAAAGCCCAAAGCCGTACCGAGTATTTGTTAGACAAAGGCTGGAAGTTTTCTAAAGGCGACGTGCAAAACGGTGCCACAACATCCCTCAACGATTCTAAATGGCAACAGGTTACCATCCCTCACGATTGGGCTATCACCGGACCATTTAATGGAAATAACGATGCCCAAACTGTTGCAATAGAGCAGAACGGCGAAACTCAAGCTACTCTTAAATCAGGTCGTACCGGCGGTTTGCCTTTTATTGGTACTGGTTGGTACCGTCTTAAGCTTAAAGTTCCTGCTTTCAATAGCAATAAAACCGCCGAACTGGTGTTTGACGGTGCCATGAGCAACGCCAAGGTATTTGTGAATGGTAAAGAAGTTGGGGTATGGCCTTACGGTTACAATTCTTTCCACTTTGATATCAGTAAATATTTAAATGCCGGTGCCGAAAATACGCTGGCCGTACGCCTTGAGAATTTGCCCGAGTCGTCGCGCTGGTATCCGGGCGCGGGTTTGTACCGTAATGTGCACCTGGTAGTAACCAATAAGGCCCACATCCCTGTTTGGGGTACTTATGTAACTACACCGGTAGTAGCGCAGGGTTTTGCTAAAGTAGCCATCAAAACTAATGTTGATTTTTCGGGAGGTGGTTTCAAAGCATTAAAACTGGTTACCGAGATACAGAATCCGCAAGGTAAAAAAATAGGAGAGGCTACCTCTACACTGGCTGAAACCGACCAAAATATGTTTAGCCAGGAAGCGGTAGTAAAAGCTCCGCAGTTATGGTCGCCCGAAACACCTGCGCTTTATACTGCGATTACTAAATTATATGATAATGGGCAAGTGATAGATGAATACCGCACTACGTTCGGCATACGTACCATTAAATACGAACCGGTAAAAGGCTTTTCGTTAAATGGTGTTTACCGCAAATTTAAAGGGGTTTGTAACCACCACGACTTAGGACCGTTAGGAGCAGCCGTTAACAAGGCAGCTTTACGCCGTCAGTTGGCCATTTTAAAAGATATGGGTTGCGATGCCATCCGTACCTCGCACAACATGCCTGCACCCGAACTGGTGGAACTTTGTGACGAGATGGGCCTGATGATGATGGTAGAATCGTTCGACGAATGGAAAACACCTAAGGTAAAAAACGGCTACAGCCGCTTTTTTGACGAGTGGTCTGAGCGCGATATGGTCAACATGGTTCACCGCGACCGTAACCACCCGAGCGTAGTAATGTGGAGCATTGGTAACGAAGTGCCCGACCAGGGAACCAAAAGCGGCAACAAAATAGCCAAGTATCTGCAAGATATCTGTCACCGTGAGGACCCAACCCGCCCGGTAACGGCAGGCATGAACCATTACGATGCATCGATGAAAAATAACTTTGCTTCGATACTGGATGTTCCTGGGTTTAATTACAAGCCGGAACTTTATAACGATGCATTTAACAGGTTGCCACAAGGATTCATCTTAGGCTCAGAAACCGCTTCGACCGTGAGCTCCAGAGGGGTGTATAAATTCCCGGTTGAATTTCATAAAGATAAAAAGTACCCCGACAATCAGTGTTCATCTTACGATTTTGAGGCTTGTCCTTGGTCGCAGGTGCCGGATGATGAGTTTGTAAAGCAGGATGAGTTACAATATGTAATCGGCGAGTTTGTATGGACCGGTTTTGATTATTTAGGTGAGCCTACTCCTTATGATGAGAAATGGCCGTCGCACAGTTCGTATTTTGGTATTGTAGATTTGGCCGGTTTGCCTAAAGACCGCTTTTACCTTTACCGCAGCCGCTGGAATGCTACGAAACCAACATTGCATGTATTACCGCATTGGACCTGGCCTGGACGCGAAGGCGAAGTTACACCGGTCTTCTGTTACACAAACTACCCGTCAGCTGAGTTGTTTGTGAACGGTAAAAGCATGGGTAAACAAACCAAAAGCAACACCAACAACCAAACACGCTACCGCCTGATGTGGAAGGACGTGAAATACACCCCGGGCACTATCAAAGTTGTAGCTTATGATGCACAAGGCAAAGCTGTAGCCGAGCAGGTAGTTAAAACCGCAGGTAAACCACACCACATTGAACTGGTAGCCGACCGCCAGACTATTGATGCCGACGGAAAAGATATTGCCTTTGTAACCGCCAAAGTTTGTGACGCCGCCGGCAATGTATGCCCTGAAGCCACCAACCAATTAACTTTTAAAGTTAACGGCGCCGGTAGCTTTAAGGCCGTAGCCAATGGTGATGCCACCAACCTGCAGCCGTTCCAAAACCCAGAGATGAAAGCTTTCAGCGGTCAGTTAGTGGTATTGGTACAAGCTGCCGAAAAAGCCGGTAATATTCAGTTACAGGTAGCCTCTAAAGGCTTAAAAGCTGGTGTGATTGATATAAAAAGTAAATAAGTTTTAACTTGTAAGCTTAACCCCACAACTCCGTAATTGCTTCGTTCCTCGTAATGACGGAGTTGTTGGAAAACAAATAAGAGCAATGCGGTTACCGCATTGCTCTTATTTGTTTTGAAAAAATGATTTATTACATCTGCTCTAAAAAGTTAGCAGCGCAAAAACCTTCGATGCCGTTGTCGGTACGGATATAGTACCAGTTATTATACATTCGTTTAATCAACTGCACGGCAGAGCCATGAGCAGCTTTACCCACAATTTCGTATTCGGTGCCCGGGCCTTTTCTGATATTAAGGTTCGACTCTTTGGTGGCAATTTTCATTTTAATATTTTGTGCCGTCATGTCTTCCATTTCCAGCAGGTTAACCACATCCTTAACGCCGGGGTGCGATTTTAAGGCGGCTACGGCTTTTTCTGCAGTTTGCATGTCGGGCACAGTACCAATAATGGTGAGTATGCCGTTTTCGTCCTGCACTTTTAGGTTTTCTACATTAACGCCTGCGGCGCTCAGTGCAGCGTTATAATCGTTTTGCTGCTGTTGAGTTTCAACAGCTTTGGTCACTTCGTCAAATAAGCCCATGGTAATATTAGTTTACGGCAATGCAGGTAACGGTATTGCCTTTGTTGGTTAATACAAGATTGTCTTTGTCCAGCTTTTGAATCACATACTGCTCATTGCTTTTACCGGCAGTTGATGTCGTCGACAGGTTTTTACCCTCTGCATCCAGTACATAAGTGCCCTGGTCGGCGCCAATGCCACCGGTGGTAGTGTATTTGCCGTCTTTGGTAAACATCATTTTAGAATTGGCAATGATGGCATTTTTTACCGATTCAGGTAGTTTCGTCTCAGTTTCTACGGCGTTTACCTGCCAGGTTTTGGCCAGTTCTTCCTGCGGTTTCTTGCCGCACGAAACCATTGCAGCACTGAACAGCAGGCATACCATCAAAAGTTTCTTCATGTTATTCATAGGTCAAAAATTTAATACCTAACAGCCTTCGGCGGGCTTTGTTTCAGCGCGTTATACCGAAGGATAAACGTAATAGTGGTAAATATGCTGACAGAAGGTTGGGGAATGTTAACTGCATGAAATGAGAAAGGGCACTCCGTTTATGGAGCGCCCTTTCATTAAAAATTTCACAATGATTTACAATGTAGCCATATCAATTACAAAACGGTAATGTACATCGCCTGCCAGCGTGCGCTCGTAAGCTTCATTGATTTTATCAATGCTGATTACTTCTACATCCGAGGTGATGTTTTTCTCGGCGCAGTAGTCAAGCATTTCCTGGGTTTCTTTAATACCACCTACTAACGAACCTACGATACTGCGACGGCCCATAATCAGCGGGAAGGCAGCTACCGGTGCCGGCTCTGGCGGAGCGCCAAGTAATACCATTACACCATCAGTATTTAACAGGTTAAGGTACTCGTTGTAGTCGTGCGGGGCCGATACGGTATCGATAATAAAATCGAAGGTGTTGGCCAGGCTGGCCATAGTTTCTTTGTCGGTAGTTAATTTAAAGTGATGCGCACCCAACTCATTAGCATCTTTCTCTTTGCTTTTCGAGCGGCTCAGCATCGTCACTTCGGCACCCATTGATGAGGCCAGTTTAACCGCCATGTGGCCTAAACCGCCCAAGCCTACTACGGCAACTTTATCACCGGCTTTAACTCCCCAATGGCGTAAAGGCGAGTAGGTGGTAATACCGGCACAAAGCAGCGGCGCTACTTTTTCGAGCGGTAATTTATCAGATACCGAAAGTACAAAGTGTTGGGTAACCACAATATGGCTCGAATAGCCACCTAAAGTGGTGTAAGTTTTATCCTGGCTTAAAGAGTTGTAGGTTTGGGTATGGCCATTTTCGCAATATTGCTCTAAATCGTGCTCGCAATTTGAGCAATGCATACACGAGTCTACAAAGCAACCTACACCAACGGTATCACCTTCTTTAAAACGGCTAACGTTGGAACCTACACGGGTAACCTTGCCTACAATTTCGTGACCCGGCACTGCAGGATATACAGTGCCGCCCCACTCGTTGCGGGCAGTATGGATGTCGGAGTGGCAAACGCCGCAAAATAAAATTTTAATCTCTACGTCGTCCGGTCCCGGTTCGCGGCGGTCAATGCTGATGGGAGCAAGCGGTTGGTCTGCAGCGGGTGCACCATAGGCTTTTACTGATGTCATATAGTTATAGTTTAGTTTCTGCAAAAGTGAATAGCAGTTGTCGTATTTTTGTTTAGCAAAAGCAATATTAATAGTTAACTCAGGTTACATGAACGACGAAGAAAAACTAAACCGGATTATTGAGGCGCGCATGAAACTAAAGGCCCGTTTTGAAGAAAAGATGAAGGCCACACCCTCGGTAGCCGATGATGCCCCTAAAGGTTCGGGCGCGCCCAACCGCCATGGCATGCCGTCGGTACCCATAGGGCAAACTACGACCAGTAAATGGCCGGTGTTGGATTTGGGTTATCAGCCCAATATCCCATTAGAGCGGTGGAGGTTAACCATTGATGGTGCGGTTGAAAATCCGGTACGCTTAACCTGGAAAGAGTTTTTAAACCTGCCGCAAACCAAAGACGTATCTGACTTTCATTGTGTAACTACTTGGTCTAAACTGAATATGCACTGGAAGGGCGTGAGCCTGCTGGACTTGGCCGCCCTGGTGCATCCTAAAGAAAACGCTACCCACATGCTTTGCTATGGTTATGATACGTACACCACTAACCTATCGTTAGAAGAAGCCCTGAAGCCCGATGTACTCTTGGTGCATACGTTCGAAGGTCAGCCATTGCCGGTTGAACACGGCGGACCGGTGCGCATGATTACGCCGCAGCTATATGCCTGGAAAGGCGCCAAATGGATAAAACGCATAGAGTTTTTAACCGAAGACAAATTGGGCTTTTGGGAAGACCGGGGTTACTCCAACACCGCTTACCCTTGGCGTAACGACCGTTACAGCGATTAAGCCCTTTTGTGCGCCCGTGCTAATATTCCTGTAGTCACATCGTTATTATTTAAATGCCGCCTGATTTAAAGAGCCCCGAATCCGAATCATCCGGGAGATTGTACAACATTGCCTGTTCGTTTAACCAGTTAAATGAGGTGTTAATAGCGCAGCACAGTACCGATGGTGCAGGTAATGTGCTGTACAAGCTAACGCCCGACAGCTTGCAACTCAACGAAGCGACTTTTATAATTACATCGATGCCGGGCACGGTAATGGTTGGCGTACGGCAGCATAACCACCAAATGCAGCTTACCTGCAATTGCATCCAGGCAGAAAATAAATTATGCAGCCACCAGGTACAGGCTTTACACACCTTAATTTACCAGATAGAATACCGGCAGTTTTTTGACGATGCGCTGCGCCGCCAAAGATTTCTTAAACTGGCGGCCGATTACGGCTTGGAGCATGAAGCCGACCCCGACCAGTTTTTTGAGTTGTTGTACGCCGATGGCAAGGTGACAGCCCAGCCCCGGCAAACGGCGCTGTTGCCGGTAACCCGCATGAGCATGGCTGCCATCCGCGAACTGTTGCTACAGCCGGAGACGCCTAAGGCAGCCGATATCGAAGCCGACTTAAAACAGTGCCTGGTTATCCGGCAGCATAAATATTATAAGCAACTTGTTTTAGAATTATACGATGCCGCTTTTAGTAAAGAGGGGCGGGTTAAAAACCCACTGTTGCCTTTAAACGCGTTGGAACTGGTGTGGGAAAGCGATGACCCATTAGAGATTAAGTTTTTTACGGCCGTTGCACGCTTTCAAAATAATATGGATGGCAAGGTAACCGCGTCCGGGTTAAACAGTTTGAAGGCAGCGGTTGCCAATCCCTTAAGCTTGCCTTGTTACCTGCACCGTTCGCAGGTGTCAGAAAAGGTCGTGTCTGCTGCACTTGCTCCGGTCAAGCTCGGCAAAATCGAAAATCGTATTTCTCTTAATGTAAATAAAGAGGGGCAGTTTTATGCGGTTTCGGCGACGCTTAAAATTGAGGATGAATATCATGAACTTGCCGATCTGCAGGTGCGTTTCGGTTATTTTATTGAGTTGAACGATACATTGTTCCTGGCTAAAGATATGCCGATGCTGGGTGCTATCCAGTTTTTTAGCCGCCGGGGCAAGCAGGTTCTGGTGCATCAATCTCGCTTTGAGCAGTTCAGAGCGCAGGTATTAAGCGGACTGGAGGAGCGCACTGCCGTAACTTACCATCACATCCCCGAAGCCACGCCGCAGCAAATCACCGAAAACGGATTTGATAAAACCATTGAAAAAATTATTTACTTATCCGATTTTGGCCAGCATGTAATGATTGTTCCGGTGATGCGGTACGGCGAAATTGAGATACCTATACGCACCCAGAAGCCCATACATGGCATTGATGCCAATGGCAATTATTTTACTGTGCGTAGGGATAATGATGCTGAGCTGCAATTTACAGCCATGCTGCTCAAGCAACATCAATATTTTGAAGAGCAGTTGACGGATGACCTGCAATATTTTTACCTGCACAA
>CAJYSL010000411.1 GCA_913777515.1 uncultured Mucilaginibacter sp. | reverse complement strand
CGGCATATTACTATCTCAACGCAGGTTACGTGCAAGACCAACTTCGTTTTAAAAGACTCCAATTGCTTTTGGGCGTTCGTTACGAGTATTATACCGATTTTAGTAACTACGCGGCCACCAACGAAGTTAAAACCCATTCGAGTGCCTGGTTACCACGCTTAGGTCTGATTTACAGTGTACTAAATAACGTAAATGTTTACGCCAGCTATGTAACCGGTTATAATCCGCAAAGCGCGGCCACACTGGCCAATCCTAACGCGGGCGGTCCATTTAAACCGCTCGAAAGTGATATGAAAGAGATTGGCGCCAAAGGTAACTTTTTAGATGGTCGCCTGGGGGCAACCACTTCGGTATACCGCATTAAGCAAAGTAACGTACTTTATAATGCCAACGTAACCGGTCAGCCCGATTTGTTGCGCCAGGTAGGCGCGGTTTTATCTAAGGGTGTAGAGTTCGATATTACCGGCCGTATCACGCCTAATTGGAGCATCATGGCTTCGTATGCCTATAACCGCTCTTACATCTCCGAAAGCCCGGTAGATGGCGAGGTTGGCCGGCAAAATCCCAACGCGCCGCGCAACCTGGCCAACATCTGGACGCGTTATAACATTAGCCGCGGCGCATTGCGAGGCTTAGGTTTTGGAGCAGGCAGCAACTATGTAGGGCAACGCGGCCTGTCAATCAACTTTAATCAAAGCATCCCTGAATATACTTTGGTTAACGCAGCGGTTTACTATACAGTAGGCAAAATACAAATGCAATTAAACGCCAACAATATCGGCGGTAAACGCTACTGGGTAGGCGGGTACGATTACATTCGTCTTTTTCCGGGAGCGCCGTCAAATTATTTAGCTACTGTAACTTACACCTTTAATTAACTTTGCATCATGATTTGGAAGCGTTTTAAAGCGATAGCTGCCTGGCTGCACCTTTGGGTGGGGTTGGTTACCGGTTTGGTGGTAGTCATTATATCCATCACCGGCTGCATCCAAGTTTTTGACGAAGAGCTTTTTGAATACTTCCATCATGATTTAGTAACCGTTACTCCAACCGGCCCTGAAAGACCGGTTGCCGAGTTGATGCAGGCTGCTCAGAAAGCGGTGGGCAAAAAAAAGCTGATTACTGACGTCCGCATTGGCGAGGCAAATAAAAGCTACATATTCACGGCATCTAAAGCAAATAAACGTAAGAATACGACGCTGAGTTACTTTAGCCAGTTTAAGTACCGCGACGATATTTATGTAAACCCGTACACGGGCCAGGTATTGGGCGTGATTGATGTACGCTATGAGTTTTTCAACGTTGTTGAGCAATTGCATCGCCAATTGCTATTGGTTAAGCCGGTGGGCAGCGTGTTAGTGGGTGTTTGCATTTTGTTGTTTTTGCTGATGATGGTTACCGGTTTTGTATTGTGGTTGCCTAAAAACTATAAGCAACTCAAAAAAAGGATATCGGTAAAATGGAACGCCAAATGGAAGCGGGTAAATTACGATATGCACAACAGCTTCGGATTTTGGGTGTTGCCGATAGCCATGGTTATTGTGGTTACCGGACTTTCCTGGTCATTTAAATGGTGGGAGAAAGGGATTTACAAGGCCCTGGGAACTAACAAGCCAGTGTCATTGACTCGCCAGGCTCCTGCAATTCACACAGCCGATACCACTGGCAATCACCTAAACCAGATGGTAAGCACCCTGCAGCAAAAATTGCAAGGCAACTACATCACTATCGGCTTGAGTTTACCCGAAAAAGATGAAAACGTGATGCGGGCCTTCGTTTATCATAAGCAACGCACCGACGGCTGGCGTAATATCAGCTATTATTTTTTTGATACCCGTACCGGGCAACTGTTCGACCAGATAGCACATGCCAGTAAACCTTTAGGCCTTAAATGGCGTAACTCCAATAAAGATATTCATACCGGTCGCATTTACGGTCTGCCCACTCAGATACTGGCTTTCTTGGCCAGCCTCGTTTGCGCATCGCTACCGATTACCGGTTTTTTGATTTGGTGGGGTAAACGCAACAAAAAGCCTAAAGCGAAAGTGCGGCGTAAGGTAACTGAGTTAGCTGTTAGCTAATTGAATATGATTAAGTACAGGTATGTAAACTTTGCATGACTCACCTTATGCTCTTTCAATAAAATATAAAATTTCCATTTAATTGAGTCTTTAGTTTCTGATGGCTTGCCGATATTGTAACGAATATTTAACAACTAACAGCCTTTAATTTAACCTGCGGTTTTTTGCATATTTGCTTTACACGTAAGTTACATGAAAAAAGCCGTTTGCTGTATTGCCTTCTTAGCCTCAGCTCTTTCCTACAATTCTGCTTCCGCTCAACAACCCAGGCCCGACACTGTTGCGGCTCAAAAATGGGTAGACCAAGCCTATAAAAAACTATCCCGACGCCAAAAGATTGCGCAGCTGATGGTGTTGCGCCTGTCGGAAAGGCGTGGTAAAGAAGTGGTATTCTTCGACAAAGAGGTAGAAAGTGCCATGAAGAAATATAACATTGGTTCGGTTTGCCTCTTCCAAGGTACGGCTTTGCAGCAAGCCAAGGTGTTAAATCATTTGCAAAGCGTAGCCAAAACACCGCTGCTGGTATGCATTGATGGCGAGACAGGTGTGGGCATGCGCTTCAATGATGTAAAACCTTTCCCAGACCAATTAATCATTGGTGCAACGGGCGATGCTGCCATTGCCTATCATGTAGGGCAAGCCATTGCAGCGCAATGCAGGCGTGCAGGCATACAGGTTAATTACGCCCCGGTCATCGACATTAACAACAATCCTAACAACCCGGTCATTAACTTCCGTTCGTTTGGTGAGGATAAATATAAGGTAGCCTTGTTTGGAACCCGCATCATGCAGGGGATGCAGGATGGTGGCATCATGGCCTGCGCCAAGCACTTTCCGGGCCATGGAGATGTGGCGGTAGATTCACACTTGGATTTACCCGTTATTAATAAATCTATTGCCCAACTCGATTCGTTAGAGTTATATCCGTTCCGGGCGCTTATCAACCAAAACGTGGGTAGCATGATGGTGGCGCACTTATATATTCCGGCCATTGATACTACCCGCAACCAGGCGACCTCGTTGTCCAAAAAAAATGTCACCGGTTTACTGCGCGACGACCTAAAGTTTAAGGGCATCACCTTTACTGACGCTCTTGAAATGAGAGGTGTAGCCAAGTTCTATCCGCAGGGCGAAGCTGCTGTACAATCGCTCATCGCCGGTAACGATATGCTCTGCCTGCCTGGTGACGTAAAGGGCAGCATCAAAAAAATACGCAAGGCCATCAGGCAAGATAAATTGAGCTGGGACGATATCAATGCTAAAGTAAAAAAAGTGCTGCTGGCCAAGTATAACCTGGGGCTGGACACCATCAAAGCAATCGATACCTTAAACATTGCTGCCGATTTGAATAAAGACATCAATACCGAAAAAAAAGAAGTTTATACGAACGCCATTACGCTTGTTACCCGGCAGGATAGCAGCATGCTGCCGCTTCGGGGTAAAAAAAAAATCGCCTATGTGGGTTTAGGTTTAAGCGAGGCTAACCATTTTGCCGAACGGGTTAAGCAAACATTTAACGCAGACTGCTATTACTTGAGTTACCAGGACGACAGTTTGAAAGCAGATGGTCTGTTAAAACAACTGAGCAATTACGATGCGGTTGTGATTGGCTTGCATAAATATGCCAAGTACCCGGCAAAAAACTTCGGTATCAGCAACGCAGCCGTGCGGGTGTTAAACGAGACAAAGCAAAAACCTAACACCGTTACTCTCGCTTTCGGCAACCCGTACGCGATTAAAAATATGATTGGTGCCCGTAACCTGGTGGCCTGTTACGAAGATGACAGCCTGATGCATGATGTTGCCATCAACCTGCTTGCCGGCAAACTCACCGCCAAAGG
>CAJYSL010000410.1 GCA_913777515.1 uncultured Mucilaginibacter sp. | reverse complement strand
GTGGTAAGGCACCCCGGTAAATTTGGGCTGCAGCAATAGGTAACTAAACGTTGTTTAACCGTTGGTTATTTCAAAGTATATGTTTTTAAATCACTTAAAATTAACAATTTTGCTGCCTTAGTATTTTTTAAACTTTGGAACAATATATACCCGAAGCCTTACTTGTATTATTCTTGCTATGCTTTGTTGTGCAGATGTGTTTTTTGCTGATACAGCAACGCCGTTTTGCCGCCTACCAATTGCCCGATAAGCAAACAGAAGAAACAGCGATACCGGTTTCTGTAATTATAAGCGCCCGTAACGAGGCTGAAAACTTAAGCCGGTTTTTGCCTGCTATATTGGCGCAGGACTATCCCCGGTACGAGGTGGTTGTGGTAAACGACTGCTCTACAGATGAATCTGACTTAATTCTTCTTAACTTAAGCGAAAACCATCCGCACCTTAAATTGGTTACTGTTACAGAACACCGCCGGTTTAAAACCGGAAAAAAGTTTGCCTTAACCATGGGTATTAAAGCCGCAACCTACGAACACCTTCTTTTTACGGATGCCGACTGTGAGCCGGCTTCTCCAAAGTGGGTTGCCCGTATGGCTGCTAACTTTACCGGTAATACCGAAATTGTACTGGGGTATTCGCCCTATACCCGAGAAAGAGGTTTTATCAATGCTTTTACTCGTTTCGAAACACTTAAAACAGCAATTAATTACCTTTCGGCAACCTTGGCCGGCAATGCATATATGGGTATCGGCCGCAACCTGGCGTATACCAAATCCCTATTTTTCAGAAACAAAGGTTTTGCGTCGCACTTGCACGTGATGGCCGGCGATGATGATTTGTTTGTGAACAAGAATGCTACACCCGAAAATACAGTGATTGAGGTGCATCCCGATAGTTTTATGTTTACCGAGGCTAAGCGTAGCATTGCTGCCTATTACCGGCAAAAAAAACGGCACATGGGGGTAGGCGCTTTGTATAAAGGCAAGCATCGGTTTGCGTTAAGCCTCGAAGCTGTAAGCGGATTTTTATTTTATGTTGCTTTAGGTTTTTGTGTATATTTCCGGCAGCAGCCCATAATGCTTGCCGGCGTTTATCTGGTGAGGATGATAACTCAATTGATTGTTTATTATCTATCAGCTAAAAAGCTGACTGGTAAAGATTTGTTGTGGTTTATTCCTTTCTTTGACTTATTCTATTATTTGTATTTGAACATATTTGGCCTGATAGGAACCTTTATAAAAACAACCCAATGGAAGTAAATGCTAATTTTACCGAAAACGCCAAAAACGACTATCAACTGGTGTTAAAAGCACGGGAGGGTAGTCAGAAAGCGTATGCTGACCTGATGCAACGGTATAAAGATTCGATTTATTTCATGTCGCTGAAGATGGTGAATAACCGGGAAGATGCCATGGATATAACCGTTGAAACCTTTGCCAAGGCTTTTGAAAAACTCGATAAATACCAGCCTGAGTTTGCTTTTAGTACCTGGCTGTTTAGGGTGGCAACCAACAACTGTATCGACTTTTTACGGAAGAAAAAGTTAAGCACGGTTTCTATCGACAATATGATGGATGAGGACGATGACCGCCCGATGCAAATCAAGGCCGACACGCTGAACCCGGAGGAATCGTCCATTAAAAAGCAACAGTCAAAAGACCTGAAGGTGTTGATCGAAAGCTTACCACCACGTTACCGTAATTTATTGACTTTAAGGTATTTTGATGAGTTATCTTACGAAGAGATTGCGCAGCAGCTCGACTTACCTTTGGGTACGGTTAAGGCACAATTATTCAGGGCGAAGTACCTGTTGGGTAATATCATCAACCGTATGGAGCGCTAAATGGACGAACAGTTCTTACTTAAATATTTTCCCCAGCTTACCGCGCAGCAACTTGAGCAATTCAGGCTCCTTAAAGATTTATATGCGCACTGGAACCAGCAAATCAATGTGATATCGCGCAAGGATATCGAAGCTTTGTACGAGCGGCATATTCTGCACTCGTTGGGTATAGCCAAGGTGATATCTTTTTTACCCGGCGAAAGTGTGCTGGATGTAGGTACTGGTGGTGGTTTTCCAGGCATCCCGCTGGCTGTGATGTTTCCCGAAACTAACTTTCATCTGGTAGATAGCATCGGCAAAAAAATTAAGGTAGTGCAGGAGGTGGCAAAAGGAGCAGGGCTCAAAAATGTTATAGCTAAGCATGCCCGTGCTGAGCAAATCCCAGGCAAATTTGACTTCGTGGTATCCAGGGCGGTAACGCAGCTGAAAGACTTTTATCCGTGGATAAAAGACAAGTTCAACAAAAAATCGCACAATCAATTAGCCAACGGAATCCTGTATTTAAAAGGGGGAGACCTGAAACAAGAAATTGCCGAATCGGGTTTAGCCGTTCAGCAATTTTATCTCAAAGACTATTTTGACGAAGAGTTCTTTGAGACTAAACAGGTTATTTATGTAAAGGTTTAGATTGTGTTTGTTAATTTGTTGCTTGAGTGTAATTTATTAGTAGGTAACAACGGTAACTACACCTGCTGTAAGCTTTTCTGAGCTTACAGCGTGATTAACTATTTTTGAACCATCGGCAGGAGCAATTACATAGTCTACACCCATGCTGTAAATTCCCGGAGTCACTTCTAATTTTCCGCTGAAAGCAGAAATGCTTCTTGCGGCCTCTGCATCCAATTCAGGCGAAACTCCTTTTTTGATTTTTACGTCGCTAACAGTTTTGTCTTGGTTTACCCGGAAAGTAGCTATAACCACACCGCTTTCATTTTTCTCTTTCGAAATGGTAGGATAACGTGTTGTACGGCCAACTTGCTTAAACATTTCATTGAACAACGATTGGTTCACAGTATCCCGATAAATCATCATAGGCGCCTTTACCCTGTTGGTTTTTGTCGATTTTTGAGGCAGAGCACTTGGCGGTGGAGGGGGCGGCAAAACAGGGTGTGGTGTTTTGTATTTAGACGATGCAGCTCGGTTGCCGGCTATCGGCGGTGGCGGCGGTGGAAGGGTTAACGATTTGACGGTTGCCGGGGCATCGGTGGTTTCCACTTTCACGCCCAGTTTTGCTAACCGCTTTTTGTTCTCAGCTGTCAGATTATCTGCAGTGAATGTTAGCGTCTCGTCTTTGATACCGACAGTCAGTTTTTCAGTAACAGCAGTCATGCTTCCGCTGGTAATTTTCAGCCGTTGCTTCTTGTCGGGTTGCTTGTCATCGGCTACGGGCGTCGATGTGATTTCCGGGTTTGGCGTTTGACCAAGTTTAAGCTTGAGCAATCCATAATCCTTGCTAAAAGCCATCGTAGATGCGCAAAGCATGCCGGCGCAAAGCGGCAGGGTAATCAGGTAAGTCAGCCTGGCCAGCTTTCCTGAGCGTTTTTGGTAGAGGTTCATTATTCTTGATTTTAAAAGTTGCTTGTTAGAA
>CAJYSL010000409.1 GCA_913777515.1 uncultured Mucilaginibacter sp. | reverse complement strand
AAAGAGCGAGTAGATAATTTTTCAATGGCTATTAAAATAATTAGTCACTAAAGGTAACAACAATGATACATTAAATAAACAGAATTGTGTAAGTTTTTTAACTGGTGATAACGGTAACGAAGGTGTTGGTTAATTCGTTGCATCACAGCTGCTTGGGCGTAGGCGAAAGACGGTTAAAGATAATAACATTTGCAGATTTTGTAAAGAGTATTTTCTGATGAATTTAAAATATTTTGTCAATTGGTAATTTTTAAAAATTCGGCAATGAAACTTGATAAATTTGTAAATTTTTAAATGCAGAATGATTGGAAAGTTAAAGCATTATAGCCGCAGGGCAGGTTACATTGTTTACCGCGAAACACTTGTGGACTGGAAAGAACATCTATGGACGTTTATAGGCTCGTTTCTGGGGATAAGCATCATCGGTTTTTGGAGTAGTAAGTATGTAAGTGTTTACGATAATCTGTTTTTGATAGGCTCATTCGGGGCATCATCAGTATTAATTTATGGCGCCATTAATAGCCCGCTGGCGCAGCCGCGCAACCTGATTGGCGGGCATGTTATCTGCGCTTGCATCGGTGTCACGGTGTACAAGTTTTTTCCCGGCGAGGTATGGCTTACGTCGGCCTTATCAGTATCGCTTTCTATCGTGGCCATGCAAATCACCAAAACCCTGCATCCGCCCGGCGGCGCCACGGCTTTGATTGCCAACATCGGGTCGGCCAAAATCAAAGCGCTTGGGTATATGTACGTGTTGAGCCCCGTGCTCATGGGTGTGCTGGTTTTGTTTACCGTAGCCATGGTGTGTAACAACGCTACATCGCACCGCAGCTATCCGCGTAACCGGCAGTGGTACAAGTTCTGGCTTCGCCGGTATTAAGGTACATAGTTAGTGCTTACCAAGAGTACATTCAGGTAATTATTGTCTTGAATCGCTTATTTACAACCTATCAAAACATCTGTTTTAATGTACTGTTTCTGTACCAACGCGCGGTAATAAGGTACGATGTTGTGCTTTTTAATAGCGCGGTATTTTCAGATACATGGATGTACAAGGCAAAAATATACTGGTGGTAGGCGGCAGCTCGGGGATAGGGCTGGCACTGGTAAAATTGCTTGCGGCCAACGGCGCGCAGGTTTATAATGTGTCGCGTAACAGCGCTAATGAATGGCCCGAAGGTGTGAAACATTTGCAGGCCGATGTAACCGCCGATGTAAGCGGGATAGCCTCGTTTTTACCCGAGCAATTGCACGGTGTGGTTTATTCGGTAGGCAGCATTAATTTAAAACCTTTCGGCCGGTTAACCACCGATGATTTTTTGCAGGATTACCGCCTGAACGTATTGGGCGCCGTTAGCGTACTGCAACAGTCGCTTAAAGCGCTTAAGGCTGCGCAGGGTGCCTCAATAGTGCTGATGAGCAGTGTGGCGGCCGGCGCGGGCATGAGCTTCCATGCCAGTATAGCCTCGGCTAAAGGTGCCGTAGAGGGCCTGGCACTGGCATTGGCGGCCGAGCTGGCCAGTGTACACATCCGGGTGAATGTAGTAGCCCCTTCGTTAACCGACACACCGCTGGCGCAAAGCCTGCTGGCCACACCCGAAAAGCAGGAAGCCAGCGCCAAACGCCACCCACTGAGCCGTTATGGCAAGCCAGAAGATATTGCCGCAGCCATTGGTTATTTGTTGTCGGCCGATAGCTCATGGGTAACAGGTCAGGTGCTTGGCGTAGACGGCGGTTTAGGTAAACTCCGGTAAAATAGCAAGGTAATAAACGATGTATTTTTAACGCTGTACTAAAAAGCTTACACAACTTATAGCTATTTTTTGGCATGGTAAGTTGTTACCGAGTTTGGCACGGTTTTGTATACTCTACTGGTATAAAACAACTTAAAAAATATCTGCTATGAGATCATTATTGTATATCGTTGCCGTAATCCTGATCATCGGATGGCTCGTTGGAGTGTTTGCTTATTCAGCAACTGGTTTAATTCACGCATTACTGGTAATTGCAATTATTGCGTTCCTGTTGGGTATTATCAACAGAGGTTCAGCAGCAATTTAAGCGCAGTATCAGAAAACAAAATAAAAAGAGTGTTAACTTCGGTTAACTCGCTTTTTTTGTGCAATAATATTTCTGCTTCTATGACACAGGAAGTTTTTTTAGTTGCCTAATATCTCACCTTAAAAGCACCATTTTTCAAAATCACCGAATCGTTGATGTTTTGAGTGTTATACAAAATACGACTAAAGGTGCCTGTAACGGTGGGGATATTGCTGTAAGCCGGATAATCAAAACCAGTGACCTGCACCCTGAAAGGTTGCTTTTTAGTTGATGCAGTGTACTGTACCAATGTATTGCTGTTTGCAGCAGTACGTATACTCAATACCGCAAAAGAGCCGGCAAGTGGTTGAAAAATTGTATCATTGCCGGTGATATTAAAATACCGGGTTTAATATGTTCTAACTGTATTTTAAGTGTAGATTTTGTGCTGATATTTCCATCTAAAGCCGGAATCGCAACATCTATATTATACATCTGCCGCGTTTGCCCTTGGGCATAACTAATTACAGAAAAGCTGCCTTTTAAAATTTCGCGATTTTGGTTCATTGTATTGCTCACCGTAACGGGCTTGCCGGCAATGTTGCCGCTTAATTGCTGCACAAATTCGCCCTGTTGTTTACCCGACGATACACTGTCCTGTTTTTTACAGGCCACCAGTACTAATAATACAAAAAAGAAGTAAGCTGCCATGTAGCTTTTATTGACCTTTGAACTATACACCTGCGTTAATTAATTATACACTAATAATCAGCGGTTCAAGTTAAATAAAAAAGCCAGCGTTTGAGGTGATGCTTAAAATTGTTACTTTAAATTAAATTGGCTCAGGTTAGCTATTGCAGATATACAAGGTAAAAGGTATCGAAAGACCGTGAAATAGAAGGGGAGGCGTCCAACTTTGTATAAACAAAAAACGCCCGGCTTGCTAGCCGGACGTCATCATTATACACTTGCACTTAGGCTTTTTTGTGTTTTTCTACTTTTGTAGTTTTTACTGTTTTTTTAGTTGCGCCGGCAGTAGCGGTTTCCGGTTTTGTTGTAGTTTCTGTTTTGGTAACTTTAGTTTGGGTAGCAGCGCCTTCTTTTTTAACTTCTACATGCTTGGCAGTAGTTGTTTTTTTCTGAGCGGTTTGTGCATTAACCATAGTGCTGCCTAAACCTAAAACTAAGGCAGTTGATAAAAAAAGAATCTTCTTCATATTATTCGTTTGTATTATGGCCGCAATCTAATACATAAACATAATTGGTGTAATTAGAACAGGATTAGAAATCACTTAGAAAATCTTAATCTCTATTAAGCCAATGAGTGAATGAGTGAGTTAGTGAATGAGTGAATTGATTAATACGTGTTGTAGGCAGGCAATTTTTAAATAATTCATTAATTCGCTCATTTACTAACTCACTCATTGTCTTACAATCGCTCATTGATAGAAGGAGTGATTTTGCCGATGTAAAAATGATATTACTGATTAGATAAGAAGCTTTATTACAACAAAAAGTCGGATTCTTGCGCTTTACTACAACTATGGGCAAATACTTTTACCGACCATTACCCACTTTAATCCGAAAATCTATATTGATGATTAAATCAATCCCTCTGTTTGTACTGGCTGGTTTGTTTGTTGCAAATAGCTTTGCGCAGCAAAAAGTTCAAAACATTCGCTCGCAACATGCACCGCTTCCGGCCGAGCCTCGAAAGCAACCTTTAAACAGTGTGCCCATGGGCAACGCTGATTCTTTTGAAGAAGTTAAACTAAATGTTCCGGTAGCCAAAGGTCCGTTTGAACCCACCTGGGCATCTATCGAAAAAAACTACCCCGGCGAACCTGAATGGTTACGCGATGCCAAGTTTGGTATTTGGGTACACTTTGGTCCGCAGGCCTCGGGCGAGAGCGGCGATTGGTACGCACGCCGCATGTATGTTCAGGGCACTAAAGCCTTCGCCAACCATGTAAAAAAATATGGTCATCCGTCTAAAGCCGGTTACATGGAGGTATTGCACAACTGGAACCCCAATAAGCTCGACCCTAAAAAGCTTACCCAGATTTACAAAGACGCAGGTGCCCGATTTTTAATGATACAAGGCGTGCATCATGACAATTATGATATGTGGAACTCCAGATATCAGCCCTGGAACTCGGTAAACGTTGGCCCCAAGCGCGACCTGATAGGTGAGTGGGCCAAGGCTTCCCGCGCAGAGGGTATTAAGTTTGGGATTACGTTTCATCATGAATATACCTGGTGGTGGTGGCAAACCGCTTTTGGCAGCGACACTTCCGGAGCATATAAAGGTAAACCCTACGACGGCAACCTGACCCTGCGAGACGGTAAAGGCA
>CAJYSL010000408.1 GCA_913777515.1 uncultured Mucilaginibacter sp. | reverse complement strand
CGGCGTTTACAGTTCGAATTTGTAAACCCATTAGAGGGTAAAAACCAACAAGAGCAAGAACAGGCCGTGCAGGACATGCAGTCGCAGGGTTTGCAGCCTACTAACCTAAGCGTTAAAACCGAAAATGGCGTATCGCAAAAAATTATATTCCCGGCGGCTTTGGTTACTGCGGGCAATAAGCAATTAGGCGTATCACTCTTGCAAACCCGCATGGGATTATCGCCCGATGCGGTGCTGAATAACTCGATACAAAACCTGGAGTATGCCTTTACCTCAGCCATCAAAAAAGTAACCAGTGGCGGACGGCCAAGGGTTGGTTTTACTACCGGGCATCAAGAGTTGAGCGATTTGCAGTTAAACGATGCTATGAAAAGCCTGGCCGATGGTTTTGAGGTTGGACGAGTAAATCTACAAGCTATACCATTGGCCAACCTGCAAAGCTTAAAGCTATTGGTAATCCCCAAGCCGGACAAACCTTTTACCGAAGCCGAAAAGTTTAAGGTAGACCAATACCTGATGCATGGGGGCCGTATACTATGGGCCATTGATCAGGTAAGCGCCGAACTGGATAGCCTACGCGGGCACGGTGGCGAGCAACTGGCCTTTGCCAAACAGCTCAACCTGGACGATCAATTGTTTAAATACGGCATACGCATTAATTATGACCTGATAGCCGATTTGAATTGCGCACAAATACCCATTAGTACCGGCAACGTAGGCGGGCAGGCGCAGATACAAATGCTGCCCTGGCTGTTTTATCCTATTTTTATGCCTTTGGGCAAACACCCCCTTGTTAAAAACCTGGAAGGTATACGCAGCGAGTTTGCCAGCACCATTGATTTGCTGCCGGTGAAAAATGTACGCCAAACGGTATTGCTTACTTCATCGCCCTATAATAAAAAATTCAGCGTGCCATATATGCTATCCTTGCAGGCGGTAGAGCAGGAGCCTGACCCAGGTGCGTTTCAAAGTACACCTAAATTAACCGGTGTGCTGCTGGAGGGTAAGTTTATGTCAGTTTTTCAAAACCGGCCAGTACCGCAGGGTATTACCGAAAATATACCGGTGCTTGGCGAAAGCAAGCCTGCAAAAATGATTGTATTGAGCGATGGTGATATACTAAAGAACCAGGTAAGCATTGATGGTTCGCCTTTCCCGTTAGGGTTTGACCGTTATACTCAGCAAACTTTCGGCAACAAAAATCTGCTCTTAAATATAGCCGATTACATGACTGACGATTCGGGTTTAATCAGTTTGCGTAATAAAGAAATTAAGCTGCGCTTGCTTAATCGGGCACGTGTGCGTAACGAAAAAACTTACTGGCAAGTGATTAATACCGTAGTGCCGTTGGGGCTGGTGTTAATATTTGCGATTTTTCAACATTATTACCGCAGGCGTAAGTATGCCCATTAAATTTTATACTTTTGGGTTGACTAAAATTGGTTTATGAGATTCATTGTTTCGACATTAACATTACTGAAGCAATTACAGGCGGTAAGTGGCGCTTTAAGCAACAGTACAGTACTGCCCATACTGGAAAACTTTTTATTCGAGATTAAAGACGGTCATTTAACCATCTCGGCTACCGATTTGCAAACCAGCATGACCACCTCGCTTTCGGTCGAAGCCAAAGAGAATGGTCGCATTGCTATTCCGTCGCGTATTTTGTTAGATACCTTGAAGTCATTGCCCGAGCAGCCTATTGCTTTTTCGGTTGATGACAAAACCTTTGCTATCGAAATCAGTGCCGGCGACGGTAAATACAAACTGAGCGGTGAGAATGGTGAGGATTTTCCGAAAATTCCGGTGGTAGAAAATGCATCGTCGGTTAATTTACCGGCATCAGTTTTGGCCGAAGCTATCAATAAAACCATTTTTGCCGTAAGTAACGATGAGTTGCGCCCGGCTATGACGGGTGTATACTGCCAATTATCTACCCAGCATTTAACTTTTGTATCTACGGATGCCCATAAATTGGTACGCTATCGTCGTAAAGATGCGCAGGCAGCTACCAATACTTCATTCATATTACCTAAAAAGGCGCTTAACTTGTTAAAGTCAGCTTTGCCTTCTGATGATGTGAATGTGTCGGTTGAGTATAATAATACCAGTGCGTTCTTCAAATTTGGTAACATCAACCTGGTTTGCCGTTTAATTGATGAGCGCTACCCGGATTATGAGGCCGTTATTCCACAAAGCAATCCTAACAAGATGACTATCGACCGTCATTCATTTTTAGGCTCGTTACAGCGTGTGGCCATTTACGCTAATAAAACCACCCATCAGGTACGTTTAAAACTCAGCGGTAGCGAACTTAATATTTCATCAGAAGATATTGATTTTGCCAACGAGGCACACGAGCGTTTAAGCTGCCAGTACGAAGGTGAGGATTTAGAGATTGGGTTTAACGCGCGCTTTTTAATTGAGATGCTTAAAAACCTGAGCAGCGAAGAAGTGGCTTTACACATGTCGACCCCTAACCGCGCAGGCTTGTTACTGCCGCAGGGAGGTGATGACAATGAGGATGTATTAATGCTGGTGATGCCGGTAATGCTGAATAACTACGCTTAAATATAAAATTATATTATAATCCTAAAATGAAAGTCCGGCTGCAAAGCCGGACTTTTTAGTTGAGCATAGATAACAAACACCAAAAAAAGTAGTTATAAAACAGGTATGATTAAAAAAGTATTTTTTACTGGCTTATGTGCGGCAGGCTTGTACTTGCTGGCGGCCTGCGTAAAAAATGACCCGCCACCGGCCAATAATCCTAATGTTAGCGTTGATGTAGTTAACGCATCCAGTTCAATTATTAATTTTTACATTGATGGTGCCCGGCAGAGCATTATAACCGGCATCAATCCGTTAGCCAGCAACGGCTATGTACAAACAGCTTCTGGTGACCGTACCTTTACTTTTAAACAGCTTTTTAACCCCGACAACTTCAGGAACACAGATACGCTGTTTTCTTTGCCGCTGCAATTAGTTTACAGGCGGGATACCTTGGGTGCCACGTTTCGTTATTCTATATTTTTGGGCGGCCTGGCGCGCAATACGGCTTTTGTATTAAGAGATACCTTGCAAACTATTAGCACAAGTGCAAGAGTAAGATTTGTAACGGCGTCACCTTCAATGCCTGCATTCAGGGTGTTTTTTAACGATACTTTAGTCTATAATTCGTCAACCTTTAAATCGGTTAAGGGCTTTAGTAATTTTAGTGCAAGCATCAAAAGGGTAGACATTAAGCCGGTTAACGCTAACAACGTTTTGTATACAACCAATATTACGGTATCGGCGGGCAGGTCGTATACTTTATTTACGCAGGATGCAAGCACTAATACAGCGTTCAGGGCGGGGCTAATCACTAATCAATAAAAAGGGACTACAATGCTAAAAAAAGGCAGCGTTTTTTATTTCATGTTTTTGCTTAACGCGAGTGTTTTGCTTTTTGCTGCGCTAATGTCGTGCGGTAAAAACGATACATCGATACCAACGAATTCAAACGTGCGGCTGCAGGTAATACAACTTAGCCCTAACTCAAACCCCATATACTTATATATGGCTAATGCGAGGGTAGGTACCAGTAGCTTTAGCTATGGTAACACGCCGTCTTACTTTTATTTGCCTCGTACCGATACCCCACTGCAAATACGTTTATCACGAAATTTGGATACCGCGCTTAACGACACCTCACGACTACGGAATAATACACGATATAGCTTGTTTTTTTTAGGCCTATACGGCGATACTCTTAACAGAAGACTTCAAACTTTAGTAACTACGGACGATGCAGAAGAATTGCCTCCGGTTGGTAAAGGTGGGAAAGTACGCTTTTTGAACGGATCACCTAATGCAAACAGTACATTTGACATCTGGGCCAACGGAAGCCCGATTATTAAGGGTATTGCTTACGCCAAAGTATCAAAATTTATCACCTTGCCGGCGGGTAACTACACGTTCAGGGTATATCAGGCCAATACTTCGGTAAACAGTATAGGCGAATTGGCCAACGTAACCGTCCAAGATGGACGATTATATACGCTGTATTCGCGCGGAATAGTAGGCCGTGCCGTGTCAGATACTGCTGCCTTTAATCTTTCGGTAGTGGCTAACAACCCTACGGTTTACTAAGCCGCTATCCCATATAATTTATTACTTTTGCGTCCAAAATACCTGCATTTTGGAAATTATAAAAAACCTGATTGATTTTATACTGCACATTGACCACCACCTGGTGCAAATTACCAATCAATATCAAGGCTGGACTTACCTTATTTTATTCCTGATTATTTTTGCCGAAACCGGCTTTGTAGTAACCCCCTTTTTACCCGGCGACTCGTTACTGTTTGCCGCAGGCGCATTAATAGCCACCGGTAATTCGGGCTTGGATATTTACCTGCTTACCATCATTTTAATTATCGCAGCATTTTTGGGTAACACTGTCAATTATAAATTAGGGCAGTTTTTGGGTATCCGGGTATTTAAGCCCGAAAACAAGGTGCTTAAGCTCGACTATTATTTAAAAACCAAAGCTTTTTTTGATAAGCACGGAGCCAAGGCTGTAATTTTCAGCCGGTTTATGCCTATCATTCGTACCATTGCACCCTTTGTAGCGGGTGTGGGCCGTATGCCTTTTGGCCGTTACAGCTTGTATAATCTGGTTGGTGGTGTTGCCTGGATTGTTACCTTTTTGTTTTTAGGTTACCTGTTAGGCAATGTACCTTTCTTTAAAAAGAATTTTTCGCTTATTGCTTTAGGCATAGTTGCCGTTTCTTTGTTGCCACCAATTGTGGCTGCGTTAAGGAGCCGGTTTTCCCGCACTTCGGCCTAAATCCGGCGGTGTCGGTGGCAAGGGTTTGTTTACCTTGCCGTAGTCGGGCAACGGGGCTATCTGGCCTGATTGATATAAGGCGGCTTCTCGGGCGGCCTGCTGCCTGTCGGCTAAGCTTAATGCCGGGTCAATTAATTTATTCAGGTCAGGCTGCCCGGCATCAACCCAGGCCGAGTACCAATAGCTTCCCACATTAAGCAGGGCCATCCGCATACGGCGCTGCACCATGCCTTTAAGTGCCGTGTGGTAGGCTTTGCAATAAGCTGCCGAGTAATCTTTAATTTGCCGTTTACCTCTCAAAATCAGCTCGTATTTTTTATCGGCCGGAAATACCTGGTCGATCTGGCGTTGTATGCGTAAAACAGAGTCGGCGCTTTTAAACGAGTTACGGCATAAAATAAAAGCCTGCCATAACGGGTTTTCGAGGTATTCGGCTTTGCCCATATAAAAGTTATACTTGCTGCTAAACTGCTCAGGCAGTCGGCTTTCCCACAAGGCATGTATCCCTTCTTGGTGAGTGAGTTGCCCGTCGTGGTTTAAGGTTAAATGCAAGGGCACGCAGGCATCGGCCACGTAATGACCCAGGTAGGCAGAAAAATGCAATATGGCGCTGGTATCTTTGTTTTTAAAGGCATCAACCAGCCGGTAATAATTGTATTGAATGGTCCAGGGCAGGGTGCCGTACTTGTAAAGGGTATCTACCGTATATTTTTGCACCGCATCATTCCACTTTTGCGGCATGGTATGGAACGGGTCTTTCCCAAAGTGGTCGGCATCAAAATAGTGCCGCGGTATTTCGGTCGAGTCTACATAGCGGCGCCTGTCAGGACTGATAGCATGTTCGGTAATGTAGGTTATATTAGCCTGGTAAAATGCGCTCATGCCTTTTGGCAAAGTAAATATAGCCAGCCGGTTAACACGGTAATGAGCATAAAAGCCCCACGAAGAGCATAGCGGCAGCAAAGCGCAAAGCAGCAGGCTGCGTATAAAAAATTTCAATTTTAAATAAGCTGATAAATAAATGCTTAGCTCTTGTAGTGGGCTAACAGCGTTCTAAACTATGCAAAACAATATACTACAGCAATGATTATTACGTATTAGCTAAGATAAATTATAATTCTGTCACTGGATTATAATTGCATTAATCTATCTGTTTATGAAAAAAATCAACTTGAATTTTAAGCAAGCAATACGCTATGCTATGGTTTTGCTGGGTTGCGTTACCTTATTGTCGGCCTGCAAAAAAGACGACCAGTACGATTTTAAAGATGTGGTTCCGGCTTATGTAAACTTTATTAACGCCAGTACCGACGCAGGCAGTGCCCAATTGTACGTGCAGGATATTGTAAGAACGCCAACACCGGTGAGCTACGGCAATGCATCCGGCTATTTTAAAACCTACTTAGGCGCGCAGGATGTAGCTGTTAAATCACCCGACGGCGTTACAACGCTGGTGGCTTCAACCGGACAATTTGATGCTACTGCCAGCTATACTTACTTTTTGGTAGGACAGAGCGGTAGCCTGAGTTTGTTTAGCGTTACGGATGATTTAAACGCATCGGCTTCGGGCAAAGCTAAAATCCGCTTTGTAAATGCGGCCTCTAACGTTAACTCTGCTAACTTAAATTTAGGCAGCAGCACGGTATTTTCGGGCATTGCTTTTAAAGGCGTTTCAGCGCCTGTTGAGGTGAATGCTGGTTCGTACGTGGTAACTGTGAGCGGTACTCCGTTTATATCTTCGGCGCTAAATACTACGTTCGAGGCCGGTAAAATTTACACCATTTATGCCAAAGGCCTGGCGTATACCACAGGTAACACAGCCCTAAGCGTAGGCGTGTTTACCAATAAGTAGTTAGGACTCAATTAAGTAGTGCCTGGTAGTTAAGATGCTGGACATGAGAAAGCTGGTTCAAAATATTTTAATTTAGTGTTGATAGTTTTATTTTTTTGAAATATATTTGCAGTCCGAAAAATAAAAAGACAATTAGCTAAAAAATGGCAAATCATAAATCAGCAATTAAAAGAATCCGGGCCAACGCTGCGA
>CAJYSL010000407.1 GCA_913777515.1 uncultured Mucilaginibacter sp. | reverse complement strand
ATCGTCCTATAACCGCAGTTGAGGCAACCTCTATTCCACGCAGTGCGGTAGCCGACGTTTATAAACTGATTATTTCTGACTTACAATTTGCCGTCGCGAACCTTCCGGCTTCTTATACAGGTGCGGATGTTGGCCGTGCCTCTAAATACGCAGCCGAAGGCGTACTTGCCCAGGTGTACATGGCACGTTCCGGACCAACCTATGGCATTGAAGGACCTGGCTTGGGTTTAAATGAATGGAATTTGGCGCTACCGCTGCTTAACGATATTATCAATAGTGGCTTGTTTGTGTTTAACACCAACTACGCTAATATATTTTCGTACAGTAACCAAAATCCGACGGTAAACAAAGAGGCTGTTTTTGATGTGATGTACACCAGTGGCATCAGCGGTACATCCGATTTATACGGCGCTTCCTTTCCGTGGATTTTGGCTCCTAACACTTACTTTTTGTCGTTAAAAGATACCAAATCAAACGGTAGTTTGGAGATTATACCGGTGTCTAATGATTTGGCAGGCAGCTACGCATCAACCGACGTACGTAAAACGCTCACTATTAATACTACGCCTTTTACTAACGCGGGTAGTACCGAAACAAGGCCATTCTTTAAAAAGTATCTGGACATTACTAAAATACCAACTACAAGCCGGTTTGACTGGGGGATTAATTTTATTGCCTTGCGTTATACCGATGTTTTGATGATGAAAGCAGAATGTATTTTAAAAGGTGCATCAGGTTCGCAAACAGATGTCGATAATATTGTAAGCCAGGTAAGGGTAAGAGCCGGCATAGGTGCTATAACCGGCGTTACACTGGCGCAACTGTATGACGAAAGAAGAAGAGAGTTTGCCGACGAGGGTTCGCGGTGGTTTGATTTGCAAAGAAGCGGTAGCCTAATTACTACAATGAATGCCTGGATTGCTAAAGAAGACACCCAAAAACGAATCAACATCGTTGTGCCGAATTACGTCATTTATCCGGTTCCTACCCGCGAGTTAAATGCTTCGCCTGGTTTGTACACTCAAAATCCGGGTTATTAATTAGTATCTATTACTTGATATAAGCAAACAAGCCCTCCTGTATTTTGATATGGGAGGGCTTTTGCTTTAATAGATGTTCTTCGATTTAAGAACGGGTCGTAGAAGTTAGCTCACTAACAAGCTGCCGAATAACTGCATGTGCCAACTGTCTTTTAAAGGTACTTCCCATTTGGTTTGCAGTTCGGCAAGTGTTTGTACCATATTGTTAAACACAATGGTGCTTTCGTCAATTACGCCGGCTTTAACCAGTTCTTCAAACTGCGCACGCGGTACCGAGGTGATGCCCGAATCAACACGGTAAGCCAGGTTAAAACGGTCGAATAAATTGACATGATACTCCTGCTCTATAAGCTTCATCAAGTGTACCGATTTGTCGATAGAGCAACCGGTAGCGCCGGCTTGGCTTTCGTCAACTAACAGGATGATGAAACGATTATACTTAACTATGGCCGCTGCTTTTAATTGGTGATTGTGGGCAGTCCAGCTTTGAGTGAAATTATTTAATTGTTGTTGTAACTTTTCAGTCTGCTCGGCCGTTAACTCCTTGTCAGATTGATAAATCCACACTCTCGAATTTTCAAAAAATTGCATATACAAATTTATATAAATTGTATGTTAGAGAGTAAGCTAATATTGTCATGTTCAAATCAGCTTTCGTAAAGATGAAATCGGTAAAAACACGTGCGGTAATTGCCTCTTGCGCAGCCTTAAGCTTAAGTTTTACGGTCGATTTTGATAAACTCAGCGCCATTGATTTTAGCAGCCGATGCCTTTACAAGGGCTTTGACCCTGCAGAAGAAGGGAAAATTACCGGCTGGCAGTTTTATGTAACGCCCGATAATTTTATGCGTTTTAAAAAGATTTATTACAAAGGCAGGCAGGCTTACTTTTCGTTCAATATTCACCGATTTCAGGATTTAAGTTATATAGGCGACCGTACTAAAGGCGTTGTGCAAATTAAAACCCAGGCTGACGATATCATCGTGCAAACCTACAACGACCCTAAGGGTAATGTAGATTCGATGAGTACGGTACTTAAAATTCCGGTAAAAAACGTGAGTATGGAACAAATAGACAGTTTGAAAAAGGCATTAGTCTTTCTCAAGTCGCACTAAATGCAGGGTATGTTAAATTTTTGCTAAAATAATTTAAATGACAATCAGGGAGTTAACGCAGAAAGTAGCCGAATACTCAAAATAAATGCAAAATAAATTTTGCAAAACGAAAAATCGAGCTACATTTGCAGACCGAAAAACAACAAGGTATCATAGCTCAGTCGGTAGAGCAAAGGACTGAAAATCCTTGTGTCGCTGGTTCGATTCCAGCTGATACCACAAGGAAAGCCTCTTAGAGAAATCTGAGAGGCTTTTTTGTTGGCCCAATCTCAGGTCTTGTTTAGTTACATAATTACATAAATGTTTTAGTTTTTATTTATGTAATTATGTATATGTGCTATTTCATTCATCATGCTATATTTGTGCATGGGAAAAATTATAACGGTAGCTCATCAAAAAGGCGGCGTGGGTAAAAGCACATTAGCCATGAATCTGGCAGTATGTTTTCAGGACCAGTTAAGCGTAGC
>CAJYSL010000406.1 GCA_913777515.1 uncultured Mucilaginibacter sp. | reverse complement strand
CCATTAAAGACTATTATGATGTTGACGCCGATTTGGCAGTAGATGTGCCTAACCGTATGACCGAGTTTGAAGCTTTAATTGAGCGTACCCACCAACAGGGATTAAAGGTGATTATTGATTTTGTACCTAACCATGTAGCCCGTACTTACCAATCAGATACTAAACCGGCGGGTGTGCGCGATTTTGGTGAGGACGATGACTTAAGCCAGGCGTTTAGCGCCGCCAACGATTTTTACTATATACCCGGCCAAGCCTTCAGAGTGCCGGAGAGTTACGACCCCGGTGGCAGCGAGTTTACAAGCCCTTTGAAAGATGGCCGCTTTGACGAGAACCCGGCCAAGGGTACCGGAGATGATATATTTACTGCAAGCCCGTCTATCAATAACTGGTTCGAAACCATCAAATTGAACTACGGCGTAGATTTTAGTAAAGGATATGATATGCATTTTGAGCCTGTACCACCGGTATGGCAAAAAATGCTGCACATTTTAAGCTTTTGGGCCGATAAAGGTATTGATGGTTTTAGGTGTGATATGGTGGAGTACGTGCCTTCAGAGTTTTGGGCGTGGATTATCCCGCAGATGAAACAGCGCTACCCTGAGCTGATTTTTATTGGCGAAGCCTACCAGACCGGGCAGTATCATAATTATTTATTCAATGGGCAGTTCGACTATCTGTATGATAAAGTTGGCCTGTATGATGCCTTAAAGCGTTTAACCCGCAACGAGCCGGGTGTCAGTACCTGGGAAATTAACCGCGTTTGGAACCACGATACCCGCGGTTTTGACGAGCGGATGCTGCGCTTTATGGAAAACCACGACGAGCAGCGCATTGCTTCTGAATATTTTGCTGGTGATGCCTGGCTGGCCATACCCGGCATGATAGTTACGGCTACACTTGCCGGCGGACCGGCAATGATTTACTTTGGACAGGAAGTAGGAGAACCGGCCACCGAAGCCAACGGCTTTAGCGGCGCCGACGGACGTACCACCATTTTTGATTACTGGGGCGTGCCCGAACACCAGAAATGGTTGAACGGCGGCGCTTATGACGGCGGACAGTTGTCAGACAGCCAACGCAACCTGCGTAGCTTTTATAGTAAGCTGCTCAATTTATGCAGCCAATGCCCTGCCATTTACGAGGGTAAGTTTTATGAGTTGATGATAGCCAACGAGCATACCGCAGGTTTTAACGAGCGCATTTACCTGTACGCACGCTATACAGACCAGCAGGGCATCTTGGTTGCCGTTAACTTTAACCGGCACGAACAGGACATCAACATCAAACTATCTGACGATTTGCTGCATCAGTTCGAATTGCATGGCTCAGTAGTATTTAAAGATTTGTTGAGTAAGGGTGAATTTACGGCTGCCAATATTAACGACGGCCTATGGGTTAAACTGCCCGCGACGGGCGGTTTAATGCTGGAGTTTTAAACCTTAAAGAAACTATATAAAACGAGTAAAGCCACCCGTAAGGTGGCTTTACTCGTTTTATATAGTATGTGTATTCTACTTCATTGTTGCAAAGAAAGGCAGACGGGCTTGAGGCGTATGCATCATTTGCTGCATGGTTTTAAGCTGCTGGTAATAGGTATAACTTTCGCCTAATTCGGCTTTCACCAGGCGGGTTTGTATACGGCTTTGCATATCGCTGCTTAAGCTTTTGAAGAAGCTTTTCTGCTCAGGATAAGCTACCACTTTATATTTTTTCATACCTGCTTTTTTGGCAGCACTGGCTATGGCATCGTTAATGTTGCCCAGGCGGTCAACCAAACCAATTTTGATGGCTTGCTCTCCGGTCCAAACACGGCCTTGGCCAATACTGTTGATGTACTCGGTTGTTTTTTTACGACCGGCAGCTACCGCACCAGTAAAGTCGCCATAACCACGGTTTACCTGGCTTTGCAATATCGCACGTTCTTCGGGGGTAAGCGGGCGGGTTACATCACCCAAATCTGCATATTTGCCGGTTTTTACACCGTCGAATGAAAGCCCTAATTTATCCGTTAACAAACCTTGCATGTTAGGCAATATGGCAAATATGCCTATTGAGCCAGTAATGGTATTGGGCTCTGCAAAAATCGAATCAGCCGCACACGAAATATAATAGCCGCCCGAAGCTGCGTAATCGCCCATAGATACAATAACGGGTTTTACTTTTTTGGTCAGGCTTACCTCGCGCCAAATCACATCCGAAGCTAAAGAGCTGCCCCCCGGTGAGTTTACCCGCAATACAACGGCTTTCACTTTGTCGTTTAATCTGGCTTGGCGTAAAGTAGCCGAAATACGGTCTGAACCAATGGTGTTGTCGTCACCGTTACCGCCGTTGATTTCGCCCGAGGCATAAACCATGGCAATCTGATTGTCGGTATCTTTATCACCTTCGCTTTCATCGTCACCATCGTTTTGAGCATAGCTTTCAATGGTTACGGCATGCAGATTCTTTTTCAGATCAACCTTGGTGAGGCCTTTTAATTCGTTCAGTACCTCATCTTTATATTTTAAGCCGTCAATCAGTTTGTAGGTCACTGCATCTTCAGGCATACGCACTTTTAAATCGTCTGCAATTTTAAAAAGACTATCAACACTAATATGGCGGCTTTTGCCAATGCCGGAAAGCATTTGGTCATTCAACGAACCTAAGTAGGAGGTCACCTGCTCACGGTTGGCGTCACTCATTTTATCCAGTATAAATGGCTCAACCGCGCTTTTGTAAGTACCCACCTTGATTACCTGGGCCTCTACACCTAATTTGTCAAGCGCGCCTTTAAAAAAGGTAATCTGCTGACTCATGCCGGCAAAATCAAAAATACCTTTAGGGTTCATGTATATTTTATCGGCTACCGAAGCCAGGTAGTATGAGCTTTGGGTATATACTTCGGCGTAAGCAATGATGAATTTTTTAGATTTTTTAAAATCAATCAAGGCATTGCGTATCTCTTCGGTAGTGGCTTGGCCTGATAGGGTTAAATTGTCGACCAGGTAAATACCTTTAATTTGTTTATCGTCTTTGGCTTTTTTAATGCTGGCTAATATATCATTCAGGCCAACACTTTTATCCTCATCAAAACCTAAAAAGCCTAAGTTAGCCAAAGGGTTGTTGGGTGTACGTTCGGGTACAGCGTTTTTAAGTGATATAGTGAGGATAGAGTTATCGTCAATCTTTACTTCCTTATCGCTGCTGGCTGCCACAATGATGCCTACAAACACCACCAGTATCACCAAACCTGCCACAAACACGCCCACAATGGTAGCCAGTACAAACTTGAAAAATTGTTTCATTAACTATATTAATTGAATTATCTATGCAAACTTATTAATCGGGTACAATATAACGTTTAGAGCAGCATATCTAATATTTGTTACAACATGGTTGACGTTTATTTACTACTGGGCAGTAACCTGGGTAACCGGCAATTGTTTTTGCAGGATGCTACCCGGCACATCGAAAAAATTGCAGGTAAGGTTTTGCTGTATTCGGGTATTTACGAAACGCAGAGCTGGGGAAAGACTAATGAGCCCGACTACTTAAACCAGGTTTTATTGATACAAACCGAATTGAAGCCGCAACTGTTACTGTCAGAACTGCTAAACATAGAAATTATGCTGGGTCGGCAACGCCTGGAAAAGTGGGGGGCGCGTACGGTAGATATTGATATTCTTTTTTACGGAGAAGAAATTATTAAAGAACCAAACTTAACCGTTCCGCACCCGGAATTACATAATCGAAAGTTTACTTTGGAGCCGTTGGCTGAAATTGCCCCCGAACTTTGGCACCCCATCTTAAACAAAACAGTTTTATCGCTTAAAAATGAGCTAAAAGACACATTAGCCATAAAAAAAATATAATTTTGATTTATTAACCAAATCTACCATGCCTGAAACACCTGCTAACACCGATTTTGACCTGTCATTTTTATACGAGATTGCTGATGGCAGCGACGAGTTTATTGTTGAATCGATAGATATGTTCAGTGTGCAAACCCCGCAGTTGATGCGGGAGATTGAACAGGGTATTGCAACCCAAAACTGGCAGGTGGCAGGTGCTGCTGCACACAAGCTAAAGCCTAACATGGGTTTTTTTGGTATGCTTAACCTGCAAGGCATGATGCAGGAAATTGAATCTATGTGTAAAAGCGGCGCTCCGGACCAGGCTGTACTATCGCAAAAGTTTGCCGATGCCAAAACCATAGTAGAAAACAACCTGGTTAAGCTGGCAGAAATCAAAGCCGAGAAGCAAGGATAATCACCATTTCTTAGGGTTGCAGGCCAAGTACCTGCATAATGGCTTGGGCTTTCAGTAAGCATTCATTGTACTCCTGTTCGGCAACGGCATCAAAAGTAATGGCACTGCCCACCTGGAACGATAGGTATTGCTGATTGGCATTATATAAAATGGTACGTATTACCACGTTAAAATCAAAGTTGTCTTCCGGGTCAAAATAACCCATTGCGCCTGAGTAAGCTCCCCGGCGCGTACGCTCGTAGCGCTCCATCAATTCCATAGCCTTTAGTTTAGGCGCTCCGGTCATGCTGCCCATCGGGAAGGTGTTACGCAGTGCTTCTACTGGCGATAGGCCATCTCTCAACTGACAGGTTACGGTAGATATCATTTGGTGTACCTGCGCGAAGCTGTAAATGCCAAACAATTCTTCAGTTTTAACCGTGCCCGCCCGGGCCGATTTGGTTAAATCATTACGTACCAAATCAACAATCATTACGTTTTCCTGCTGTTCTTTGGGGTTGTTGCGCAAGGCCTGTTTAATGCGCTCGTCTTCCTGAATATTGTTTCCGCGCCTGGCTGTACCTTTGATGGGCTGCGAAATAAGTTGCCGGCCGCGCTTAGCCATAAACCGCTCGGGCGACGCACACAATATGTATTGGTGGTAGTGCTTGAAAAACCCTGCAAAGGGTGCCGGTGATGCAGCGTTTAACTGCCGGAATACATTTAAAGGGTCAATGACTGCATTAGCAGCAAAAAGCTCCTGACAAAAGTTGGTAACATAAATGTCGCCGCGGTTGATGTGCTGTTGAATCTGATTAAAGCTACTGATGTACTCTGATTGAGTAAACCGGGATTGCAAAGTGAGGTTATTTACCCTCTCAAGCGGTATCAGTATTTCTTGATTGATTTGTTCCCAAACCGATTCGCTTTCGGCCGATATGATTTCGGCCTGATGGCCCTTGAGCCTGATTAAATGCAGCGGCGCGAAGAAATAAAGGTCAGGAAACGCCAGATCGTCGGTGAGATTAGAAGATAGCTGCTCTACTTCGTTTTTTAGGTCGTAGCCTAAAAAGCCGGTAACCCATCCCGGGTGTTGTTGCCTGAATTGTCGCAGAGCTTCAAAAGCCTGCCCGGCTTGAGCCGTTACTTGTGCCTTAACGCCGGCAGCAATCAATGCATCAAATTTTGAATCGGCGTTTGTAAACTGATTGGAGTCCAGATAACAGCATACCTCAAAACCGTTGGCCCATTGCAAGGCCCTCGTTTTAAAGTCGGTAATATCAGAGACATCAAAAAACATGGTGATTCAAAAGTACGCTTTAAACAAAAAGGCCGGAAACCGGCCTTTCTGAAATATATGTTTTAGCTGTAAACTAAATATGCTTAGTGTAAAACCAAAGTTTGTTTACGGTCAGGGCCTACCGACAGGTATTTTACAGGTACCTCTAATTCGGCTTCTAAAAATTCCATGTACGCCTGCAGCTTAGCCGGAATTTCGGCGTTTTCGGTAATGCCGGTAATGTCTTCGTGCCAGCCGTCAATTTCTTTTAATACCGGTTCCGGTTTAATGGTACAGATATCGTATGGCATGTAATTGATGGTCTCGCCCTGGTAGTTATAGTGCGTACAAGCGTATATTTTTTCAAATCCGCTTAATACATCAGCCTTGGTCATCACCAGTTGGGTTACACCATTTAGCATAATGGCGTATTTTAAAGCCGGTAAATCAATCCAGCCGGTGCGACGTGGTCTGCCGGTAGTAGCGCCAAACTCATGGCCTAACTGGCGTAGTTCTTCGCCTAATTCATTATCCAGTTCAGTAGGGAAGGGGCCGCCGCCTACGCGGGTGCAATAGGCTTTGAAAATACCAATTACCTCACCAATTTTGCTTGGAGCAATACCTAAACCAGTACAAGCACCAGCCGTGGTGGTATTAGATGATGTTACAAACGGATAAGAGCCAAAGTCGATATCCAACATCGCACCTTGGGCACCCTCAGCAAGTACTTTTTTGCCTTGTTTCAGGTAGCTGTTTACCAGGTGTTCTGAGTCAACCAGTTCAAATTGTTTAATCAATTCAATCGCCTCAAAAAACGCTTGTTCGCGCTCGGTAAAGTCAACTACGTCGCCGTATAACGATTGCAGCATAGAGGTGTGTTTGCCTACCAGCTTTTCGTAACGCTCTTTAAAATCGGGTAATAGGATATCGCCAATACGTAAACCGTTACGACCGGTCTTATCCATATAAGTAGGACCAATACCTTTTAAGGTAGAACCAATTTTACCATCGCCCATTTTTTTCTCGTTGGCAGCATCCAGCAACTGGTGGGTAGGTAAAATAAGATGTGCTTTTTTGGCAATCATTAAGTTGCCTTTAGCCAGTAAATCATGGCCTGCATCTTTCAGCTTATCCAATTCCTTTTTTAAGGTAATCGGGTCTATCACCACACCATTACCAATCAGGTTCATGGTGTTTTCGAAAAATATACCTGAGGGTATAGTGTTTAGTACAAACTTTTTACCGTCAAACTCTAAAGTATGCCCGGCATTGGGGCCGCCCTGAAAGCGGGCAATCAAATCATATCCGGCGCTAAGTACGTCAACAATTTTTCCTTTGCCTTCATCGCCCCACTGGAGGCCTAATAAAACATCAACAGCCATTTGGTTATTTGATAAAACATGATGCCGAACCTATGTCCGCATCTTACCGGGCAGTTGCCCCATGTTAGTGTAAGATGCCGAAAACAGTCCGGCATAACGTATGATTATAATTAATTTATAGTCTTACTTTTTAAGCTGCAAAAGTAAGATTATAAAGGAAACTATCTCTATCAATTGTAAAGTTTGTGCACTTAAAACTGACGGGAAAGTTCAGAGCCTCTATATTTTGCGGTCGCAATGGCCTTCTTTTAATTTATTGCAGTTACCGTATAAGTTTAGCGAGTGGTGCTTAATATCAAACTTAAGCAAATCGCCCATCATGCTTTGTATTTGCTGGATGCGTGGGTCGCAAAACTCCACTACCTTGCCACAATCAATGCAGATAATATGGTCGTGCTGTTTGTAACCGTATGATTTTTCGAACTGGGCCATGTTTTTGCCAAACTGGTGCTTGGTTACCAAATCGCACGAAACCAGCAATTCGAGGGTGTTATATACCGTAGCACGGCTAACGCGGTATTTTTTATTCTTCATGTGGATGTACAATGATTCCACATCGAAGTGATCGTTACGTGAGTAGATTTCTTCGAGGATGGCAAAACGCTCGGGGGTTTTGCGCAAACTTTTATTTTCGAGATACGCCTCGAAAATTTTTTTAACCATATCAATGGTTTCCTGTAGAGGCATAGTAATAAAACTGTTAAGACTTCAAAGTTAGGAATTATTGCACACAATCAAACGGCCGGGGTGCAAAGCTAACAGATATGACTTAAGCCTGTTGCTGCGCTTTCCACCCCGGCGTCTAATTATTTTATGAAGCTTTTTCGATGGGTGCGGGGGCCGAGTCAAAGCGGTTTACGCCGGTAACGCCTTTTACCTGTTTTAAGCGTTTAATCAGGTTATCCAGGTGTTCGGTATCATTTACATACATCATAATGGTGCCCTCAAAAATACCGTTATCACTATCCACCGTAATAGAGCGCATATTTACCTTAAAGTCGTTTGATATAACGGTGGTTAGTTTGTTAATCAGTCCCACATCATCAATACCGGTAATGCGTAAGCCGGTCAGGAAAGCCAATTCGTGCTGGGTAGTCCAGCGGGCTTTAACAATGCGGTAGCCATAATTGGCCATTAATTTGGCAGCATTAGGGCAGTTGGTACGGTGTATCTTAATGCCGTCACTTACGGTAATAAAGCCAAATACATCATCGCCAGGGATAGGGTTACAACAGGTAGCCAGCTTATAATCTATCTTCTGCATGTCTTCGCCAATCAGCAGTATATCGCTGTCTTTAGCTTTAACACTGCGCATCAGGTTTTGTACCTGCTCCTGGTCAATTTTATCCTGCGGTTTGTTTTCTACCGTGCGTTCTGCTGTATGAAATTCTTTTAAGTCCTGAAGGTCAATTTGCCCTTTAGCAACTCTATAAAACAAATCCTGGCTGGATGGCAGCTTGAAGAAAAGCGTCAGTTTTTGTATGTTATCGCTGTTGTAAGTAATCTTAAGCGATTTAAGCTTACGCTCCAGTATCTCTTTACCATCCTCGGCAATTTTGCGTTTCTCTTCTTTGAGCGAAGACTTGATTTTAGCCTTAGCCTTGGCCGTAACCACAAAGTTCAGCCAGTCCTCTTTAGGCGATTGCTTGCTCGAAGTAATGATTTCTACCTGGTCGCCGTTTTGCAGGTTGTAGTTAAGCGGTACCAGTTTGTGGTTAACCTTGGCGCCAATACAACTGGCACCCACATCTGAGTGAATTTCAAATGCAAAATCGAGCGCGGTAGCGTTGGACGGTAGTTGAATTAACGCACCTTTTGGTGTAAAAATGAAAATCTCGTCGCTAAACAAGTTCATCTTAAAGTCGTCCAAAAAGTCGAGGGCATTGCTATCCGGGTTACGCAGCAATTCACGCACTTTATGTATCCATTGGTCAAGGCCACTGTCTGATGATGACTCTTTGTATTTCCAGTGTGCGGCAAAGCCCTTTTCGGCAATTTCGTTCATACGCTTGGTGCGTATTTGTACCTCAACCCACTGGCCACGCGGACCCATCACGGTAGTATGCAATGATTCGTAACCGTTGGCTTTAGGCGATGATACCCAGTCGCGCAAACGGTCGGGGTTAGGTCGGTACGAATCAGTTACTATAGAATATGCTTTCCAGCAATCCGATTTTTCGTTCTCGGGCGTACTGTCGAGTATAATCCGGATGGCAAACAAGTCATAAACCTCCTCAAAAGGAATTGCCTTTTTCTTCATCTTATTCCAGATGGAGTGGATAGACTTAGGCCGTCCAAAGATGTCTGCATGCAAGCCCTGGCTGGTTAAGGCAGCTTTTACCGGCTCAATAAAATCGTGAATGAATCTTTCTCGCTCGGCCTTTTTCTCGTTCAGCTTTTTCTTAATGAACTGGTAGGTCTCGCGTTCCATGTATTTCATGGACAAATCTTCCAGTTCTGACTTTATGGCGTACAAACCTAAACGGTGCGCTAATGGAGCATATAAGTAAACCGTTTCAGACGAAAGTTTAAGCTGCTTGTCGCGGGGCATAAACTCCATGGTGCGCATGTTGTGCAAGCGATCGGCCAGCTTAATCAAAATTACCCGTACATCATCCGCCAGCGTAAGCAGCATCTTGCGGAAGTTTTCGGCTTGCAGCGAGCTGTTGGTGTCAAAAACACCAGATATTTTAGTAAGGCCGTCAATGATTTTGGCCACTTTTTTACCAAACTCGCGCTCAATATCCTCTAAGGTTACATAAGTGTCCTCTACCACATCGTGTAATAAGGCACAAACAATAGAGGTAGTACCCAATCCTATTTCTTCGGCAGCAATCTGAGCCACGGCAATAGGATGATAAATATAAGGTTCGCCCGATTTACGGCGCATATCTTTATGGCTTTCTACAGCCATTTCAAATGCTTTGCGTATCATCTTTTTATCCCCCTTTTGCAAGGTCGATTTTGATGCACGCAGCAGGGCGCGATATCTTTTTAAAATTTCCGCTTTTTCAGCTTCCAGATCAATCACTAAATCTTTCATTTATAAGCGTTTGTTATCCGAGTATCATAAATAATGTAACAATATTTTTTAACGCTCGTTAATTGTAAAACACCAAAAAATACCATTATTTTTGTGTTAAGTAAATATATGAAATTTATTGGGCTAATGTTATTGTTTTGCTGTGTTTTGGGACGTGTAATGTCACAAAACCAGTCGCCACATCCCAAAGTTGGCAAAAATGATACCATTAAAACCTATTTAACGGATTTGAACGGCGAGTTAGTGCCTTGGGTAGTTTTACCT
>CAJYSL010000405.1 GCA_913777515.1 uncultured Mucilaginibacter sp. | reverse complement strand
TCTTGTTACAGGCTGTAAAAATTACAGCAGTGCTTACCGCAACAGCGGCGGCAATACGTAGCGTTTGCTTCGTACGTAAAACTTTATTCATTTGGTCTTGTGAGTTTGTGAAGCAAAACTACACCTGCAGTATTTATTAATATTAAAGCATATGTTAAGAAAAACTTAATATATTATTTAGAAGCAATCTTATTAAGCAACAATCCAAAAGTAGGATTACTGAACCTTGATAGCTCCTGCAAGCGCCTATTGTCTTTTGCTATATAAAGTGTTTATGCATCAGTTGAAGCCAATAGCTCAATGCACCCTACTTTAATAGTTGTCCTATAACTCCAATTCGTACCTAATAAGTAAACAATAAGTTAACATTGCGGTATAATGCGCCCTCTATCTTTGCGAAAAAATATGCTCCGATATTAATCAAAAAACAAACAACGCATGAGGAAGTATTTACTCTTATTGATTTTTTCGCTTACTACCATTGGCTTTGCTTTTGCGCAAAGTATCACTACCGGTAGTATGTCGGGTGTGGTTACTGACGAAAAAGGTCAGCCCATACCCGGTGTTACGGTACAGGCTACACACACGCCTACCGGCACCAACTATGCCACAGCTACCCGTGGCGACGGCCGTTACAACTTACCCAATATGCGTGTAGGCGGTCCGTACATTATTACTTTTAACTCTGTTGGTTTTAATAAACAAAGCCAGGGCGATATCATCCTATCGCTGGGACAGGATTTTAAAATTGACATGAAACTGGCTACCTCAACCAACCAGTTAGGCGAGGTAGTGGTCACCAGCACCCAAAACAAGGTAATTAACAGCGGCCGTACCGGCTCGCAAGAAATTATCTCGCGTTCGCAGATTGACCGTTTACCTACCATTAGCCGTTCTATTTATGATTATACCAAGCTTACCCCAACGGCCAGCGGTTCAAGCAGTACATCGTTTGGCGGCCGTAATGGTAATGGTAACAACCTAACGGTGGATGGAGCCTTATTCAATAACTCTTTCGGCTTATCCAGTACTTTAGGCGGTCAGGCTAATGCACAGCCTATATCGCTTGACGCGATTGACCAAATCCAGGTAGCCGTATCACCTTTTGATGTTACCCAGGGCCGCTTTGCTGGTACTGGTATCAACACCGTAACTAAATCGGGTACTAACGATTTTAAAGGAACCGTTTACCTGTATAAACGCAGTGCCGGTTTAGTTGGCTTAAAAACCTTAACTACAGAGGTTGCCAAACCTATTGTTGACTATAACCAACGCGGTATAGCCCTGGGCGGCCCCATTGTTAAGAATAAATTGTTCTTCTTCTTTTCGGGTGAGCAGGAACGCATCAGCGACCCGGCTACCTCGTTCACGGCCTTACAGCCCGGACAAACCGCTGGTGGCTCTATCTCTCAAGTATCAGCTGCCGACCTTAATACCCTGAAAAATTTCCTGCAAACTAAATATGGTTACGATGCCGGCGCTTATGAAAACTACCAGTTACGCACGCAGTCTGACAAGATAACCGCAAAACTTGACTGGAACATCAACGCCAAAAACACGTTATCATTAAAGTATTTCTACCTAAAATCTTTCCGTGATGTGCCACCGAGTCCTTCAGGCTCTCAAAATGGCCGCAGCCCTGGTTTAACTACGCTTCCGTTCTTCTCGTCATACTATACCATCAATAATAACTTTAACATTGGTATAGCCGAGTTAAACACCCGCTTCAGCAGCAAATTTGCCAACAAACTGACTATCGGTTACCAGGCACTACGCGATTTCCGTCAGTCACCAGGCGGCGGCAACTTCCCGTTGGTAGATATCTTAAACCCTGCAGGCACCAATACCCTGACTTCTTTTGGTTATGAGCCGTTTACAGCCTTTAACCAGCTAAATACCGATACTTACCAATTTAGCGACGTGTTCTCGATTTTTGCCGGTAAACACGAAATTAACATCGGTACTTCTAACGAGTACAATAAGTTTAAAAACGGTTTTGCCCCTAATTATTACGGCACTTACCGCTTTAACAGCTTAGCCGATTTTTATGCCTCGGCTAATAGCGGTGCTACAACCGCCGTACGTTATGACTTCCGCTACTCTGCCTTACCCGGCGGCGTTTTCCCGTTTGCTTCGGTTAACGCATATACCCTGGGCTTTTTTGCACAAGACAAGTGGAATGTTAATGATAACTTTAAGCTGACTTACGGTGTAAGATTTGACATGCCGGTTTATAACAACGATGCCGAATATAACAGTAATGCTGCCGCCCTTACCGGCTTTATGGGTGGCTACCGTGTAAATACTGCCCAGTTTCCTAAAACCCGCGTGCAGGTTTCTCCGCGTGTAGGCTTTAACTGGGATGTTAACGGCGAAGGCATGACACAAATTCGTGGTGGTGCGGGTGTATTCACCGGCCCTGTTCCTTATGTATACATTTCTAACCAAGCCAGCAACAACGGCGTTCAATTTGGTTCGTATACCATAGTACCCGGAACAGGTGGTATTTTGGCAACCGACCCGCGTTTGGCCTTTAATCCTAATGTAGATGCCAACCGGCCAACCAATGCTGCAGCCAACACCTCTTATAACCTGGCCATTAGCGACAAGAATTTTAAATTTCCGTCAAACTTTCGTGCTAACTTAGCAGTCGACCATAAATTACCGTTCGGAATTTTAGGTACCATTGAGGGTATTTATTCTAAAGACATCAATGCGGTTTATTATGAAAACGTAGCCTTGCCAAGCACAGGTATCAATTTTGCCGGCAGCGATAACCGTTTCCGTTACAGCAGCACTACGGTGTATCCTTTTATACCTGCCAACCAGGGTGGTAATACGGCAACTAACCCTAACATTACAGACGCCATCCTGTTAAAAAACACCAGCAAAGGTTACACCTACAGCGTCACCGGTCAGTTGCAACGCACGTTTAAAGAGCTTTACTTTAACATTGCCTATACACACTCTGATGCCCGTACTGTTAACGACGGCGGTTCAATTGCACAATCAACCTGGCGCGACCGTGTTGTAAGCGGCGACCCAAATGCTAACGTTACTTCATACGCGAGCTTTTATACGCCTAACCGTATCATCGCTTCAGCATCTTACCGTAAAGAGTACCTGAAACACCTGGTTACTTCTATCGGTATTACTTACGAGGCTGCTAATGCCGGCACTGCATCATACGTATACAGCGGCGATGTTAACGGCGACGGCCAGACCAGCAATGACCTGATGTATGTGCCTATTGACGCTAACGACATTGTTTTAGTTAGAGACAACAGCAGTGATAACCGTACCACAGCACAAACCTGGAACCAGTTAAACAGTTTCATCAACCAAGACCCATACCTGAGCAAAAGAAGAGGTAAATACGCTGAGCGTAACGGCCTGGTGTTACCTTATTTCCATAACGTAAACTTTAACTTTACGCAGGATATTTTCCATACCAGCGGTAAAGTGCGCAATACCCTGCGTTTCGAGTTTAACATCATTAACCTGGGTAACTTCCTGAACCAAAACTGGGGTAACTTTAAGTTTGTTAACCGTACGGCCATCTTGTCTTACAAAGGCATCGACTCGAGCACCGGCAAACCTACTTATTCGTTCCCTTACTTTGATACCACCAACCAGATACCATTGGTTAACTCATTCGGTAATGGCGTATCGCAGCAATCACGCTGGCAGGCACAGTTTGGTTTGAGATACATCTTTAACTAAACAAAGCATACAGCTTACATAAAAGAAAACCCCGGCGCCAAAAGCATCGGGGTTTTCTTTTATGATAAATACCGGATTAAATTTCTACCTGGCTACTTAATTTGCTTTTGGCGCGCAGCAACTTCTTTTAATAGTAACGGAAAAGCCGGTGTAGCCATGCCGCCATGGTCAAAACCCTGTAGCTGGAAAAGCCGCGTATTTTTATGTCCCGCCAACTTCATCATCCGCAGCATATAGGCGTTTTCTTCGTAGCGGCCTAACAGTTCCATCTCGGTATCGCCGGTGATAAGCAGCATAGGTGGGGCATCGGCCCGTACCCAGTAAAGCGGTGCGTATTCATCAATGGTAGGCTGCGTATCTTTTATCCCTTGCTCGGCCCGGATGGTAAAATGGGTGATGCATTGCCCGCTAAACGGAATAAGTGCTGCCACCTGGTTAGCATCAACGTTATATTTAGCCAGGTATTTTTTATTAAGCGTAATCATCATGGCCAGGTAACCGCCGGCCGAGTGCCCGCTCAGGTAAATCTGCTTGTCGCTACCACCATATTGCCCTACATGCTTAAACGCCCAGGCTACTGCCGCAGCAGCATCCTCAATATAGGCAGGCGCTTTTACTTTGGGCGACAGCCGGTATCCCACGCCAATTACAGCATAGCCTTTGTCCATTAATGCCTTAGGGATTTCTTTGGCGCCGCCGGTTATACCTCCGCCATGAAACCAAACAATGGTAGCAAAGTCTTTTACATTTTTAGGATAATAAAAATCGAGGGTACACTGCGATTCGATGTAGGCGTCTTTTTTACCTCCGGTCTCCGGGTAGTAATGGATATTTTTCTCAGTTACATAAGTTGGCTGCGCTTGTACCCAAAGCGCCGGCAGGAGTAACAACAACAAAATGGTCTTTTTCATAGTAGTTAAATATGAGCAAACTTACATAAAGCGCCAACCTCACCATTAGGTAAATTATTCCGTTTGTTTAACAATATTGATACGATGGTTGTTACCAATGCATGAACAGTGCTAAAGACATCCGGTTATCGGTTAGGGATATTGACAGAATTATTGAAATGGCCTGGGAAGACCGCACACCCTTTGATGCCATTTACTTGCAATTTGGATTGAGCGAAAAAAACGTCATTGATTTGATGCGACGGGAGATGAAGCTATCGAGCTTTAAAATGTGGCGAGAAAGAGTTCAGGGCCGGGCAAACAAACATCGAAAATTGCAGAGCGAAACGCTTACCCGGTTTAAAAGCGGACTGCAACGGCAAATTACGCTTAACAAAATCAGCAAAAGAGCTTAACGCTTCAAAATACACTGATTCACAATCATTAAAACTTACTGCTCTGTATAGTTGTAGTACATAATACCATGGATGGATACACCGCTTCGGCATCGCAACTCTACAATGTAAGCCGTGGGCAAATAGAGCATTACAATATGTCTATTGGCCTGCGCCTCATTTGGTTAAATAACTGCCTGGCATTTATGTTCGGTATTTACTCATCGCTCACTATTTTCCAATCGGCCACGCCCTACTGGCACACCAAAGCGCAAATGATGAGTGTAATTATTCCATACATCGGCGTTGCAGTAAGCTTGTTTACTTTAACAGATGTGGTTATGGGCATAGTACGCATGGGCAAGGTAGTTAAACACTACCACCAGGAAGGGCAAAAAGAAATGTCGGGCATACCCATGCTGGACGGAACTGCGGCCGACCGCTTTTTTCAACGCTTGTCGCCGGTAGCACAATCCATATTTTTTATGGTAGTGTGGCTTTACCTTTTACTGTACGATAAGCACCTATTTTAACAGATAATCAGAAAACAAGATGAGCGTTGTCAACAACCCTCATCTTGTAAAACATATTAGTATTTAAATACCATTTAAGCTTTATTTATTGGCCAGAGGCTGCTACAGGCTCCTGAGCTGATTTTTCTTTTTTCAGATTTAATTTTTTGGAAAGCTTTTTGGCTAATTGCTTAGATTCTTTTTCAATCTTTTTATCCAGTTTTTTCGAACCCTCGCCGTATTTAACGGTTAGCTCTTTTAAATCTCCGATTAAACGGGCCTGAATTTCTTGCTTTGCTTCTTTACGTGTCGACTTCAATTGGTCTTTTGATTTATCCTTCATATAATTTTGCATCTGCTGTATAACAAAAGTATATGATATTACCATCAAAACAATATTATGTTTTTGTTAAAACACAGCTTTAATGTTATGAAATTCTGCCATTTTGATACCTTAAACGCATTATCATTACACACTTAACATTATGATAATATTGGTTTAGTTCTTTTGTAACAGATACTTCAATAATCTCTAAGTGAATTTGAACATTCTGTTGTCCAGGGTACAAAAAAAAGCCAGATTCTTAATTAGTCTGCTAACGTTAATGAGCTGCTTTTTAATGATGATGCCT
>CAJYSL010000404.1 GCA_913777515.1 uncultured Mucilaginibacter sp. | reverse complement strand
TGCCGCAACTGCAACAGTTTGACCACAACCTATTTGCTAATTTGAGAAGCATTTACGAGCAGTTTTCGGAGAACGACGCCCAAGCCATCAAGGACATTGAGAAAACCACCAACCATGATGTTAAGGCAGTTGAGTATTTTATCAAACAAAAGTTTGATGCGCTTAACCTGCAATCGTACAAAGAGTTTATCCATTTCGGCCTGACCTCGCAGGATATCAACAACACGGCTATCCCCTATTCGTTCAAAGCCGCCCTGCAGGATATCTATTTTCCGGCACTGGAAGAACTAATTGCCTTATTAAAAAACTTTGCGGGTGAGTGGCAGCAAGTGCCTTTACTGGCGCATACCCACGGGCAACCGGCATCGCCTACCCGCTTAGGTAAAGAGATTGAAGTTTTTGTGGAACGTTTAGAGGGACAACTGGTTGCGGCTAAAGCAGTACCGTACTCGGCCAAGTTTGGTGGCGCTACCGGTAATTTCAACGCGCATCATGTGGCCTACCCGACTATTGACTGGACTACCTTTGGCAACCATTTAGTAAACGACGTTTTAGGTTTACAACGCTCACAACGCACTACGCAAATTGAGCATTACGATAATTTTGCGGCGCATTGCGACGCCCTTAAACGCATCAACAACATCATCATGGATTTAGACCGCGACATGTGGAGCTATATATCCATGAACTACTTTAAGCAAAAAATTAAAGCCGGAGAGGTGGGCTCGTCTGCTATGCCGCATAAGGTTAACCCAATTGATTTTGAAAACTCGGAAGGCAATGTGGGCATTGCCAACGCCTTGTTTGAGCATTTGGCTGCTAAACTGCCAGTATCCCGCCTGCAACGCGACCTGACCGACTCAACCGTACTGCGCAATGTAGGCGTACCGGTATCACACTCGCTGATTGCCATCAAATCAACCATCAGGGGACTGAATAAACTGCTATTAAACGAATCGGTAATTAAACAAGACCTGGAAGATAACTGGGCCGTAGTAGCCGAGGCCATACAAACTATTTTGCGCCGCGAAAACTATCCTAACCCGTACGAAGCCCTGAAAGATTTAACCCGCACCAACCAGCAAATTAATGCCGAAAGCATTGCTGCGTTTGTAAGCAATTTGGATGTTAGCGACGCGGTAAAAGAAGAGCTGAAGCAAATTACACCGCACAATTACACCGGCGTGTAAGTCATGTTGAGGTCAAAACAAATGGCAGGTTACTGTTAAATCAAAAAGCTCATTAAATTTGTTTCTATTCAAAACAGCATACTCATGAATATCAACGTATATACCGAATCTACACCCAATCCAGCTACTATGAAGTTCATAGTAAATAAGCTGCTGATTAACGGTAGTGTAGATTTTCCTACCCGCGAGAGTGCCGAGCATTCGCCTTTTGCTAAGGAGCTTTTTAAGTTTTCGTTTGTTAACGGCGTTTTCTTTGCCAGTAACTTTGTTACGGTAACCAAAACCGAAGGTACCGAATGGAACGATATTGAGCCTATCATCAAAGAATTTGTAAAAGGTGCCGTAGAATCTGAACTGAAAGTTCAGGAAGCCGAGCAGGAAGAAGTAAACTTTGAGGGTACGGATGCCGAAATTAAAATTCAGCAGATTTTGCACGATTACGTTCGTCCGGCGGTTGAGCAGGATGGCGGCGCTATCAGCTACAAATCATTCACGGATGGTATTGTAACTGTTGAACTGCGTGGCTCATGCAGCGGTTGCCCTTCATCTACCCTTACTTTAAAATCAGGTATCGAAAACTTGCTTAAACGCATGGTGCCCGAAGTGCAGGAAGTAGTGTCAGAAGCGTTATAATTTAATTGGTGATTTCTCTGATTTTGGGAAAGATTCTTTTGATTTGAGGATTTCAGTGATACTTGAGTGATTAATTATCACTACGTGATAAAAGCGATAAAACACAAAAAAGCCGGCTAATTTTAGTCGGCTTTTTTGTGTTAGTATGATGGAGTAATTACTTCGCTATCTTGAAATGCTTTTGAATAATTTGAAGCATTTCGGCGGTGATGAGTCCGTTGGTGGCCAGTAGCTCGCGGGCGTTCATTACTTCGTCGCCCCCGTTAAAGTTTACCACATCGCCTCCGGCTTGCCTTACAATCACCACACCTGCGGCTACATCCCAGGGATGCAGATTGTACTCATAAAAGGCTTCAAAACGTCCGCAGGCGGTGTAAACCAAATCAACCGCGGCCGAACCCATACGGCGCAGGCCATGGCAGCCTTTCATCAGTTCGGTGAGTAAGTTTAAATATTCTTCCTGTTTACCAAAATCGTAATACGGGAAACCGGTAGCCAGTAGGCTGTCTGCCACTTTGGGAGCTTTGCTTACTTTTATTTCTGAACCGTTCAGATAAGCTGGGGTGTCAGAACTGGCGTAAAAGCACTCGTCTTGGTTAATCTCATAAACTACACCGCCAACCAGCTTGTCATATTCCTGCAAACCAATACTTACCGAAAATACGGGCAAGCCGTGGATAAAATTGGTGGTGCCATCCAGCGGGTCGATAATCCAGTTATAACGGTCGCTCAGTTTGGTTGTCGTTTTCTCTTCGGTGATGAAACCGGCTTCAGGCAATACTTTTTGCAGGGCGCTTACAATTTTTTGCTCGGCTGTTTTATCAACGTATGATACTAAATCGTTCAGGCCTTTAAACTCTATTTTCTCGGGGTCAAAGTTTTTACGCTCCTGACGAATAAAATCGCCTGCTTCGCGGGCAACTTCGGTTGCCTGATTAATGATTTGTTGTAGCATTATTACGTAACGATAAGTTGAAGGAAAAGATTTTGTGAATAAAAAAGCTGGCAAAAAACAAGCTTAATGCTGCAGTGATACGGGCCACTGCGGGCGCAAAGTGCAGATATTTAATAAATAACTTAAGCACCTCCAGGTTGGCAAAATAGCCCACAAAAGCTACCATCCCGAAGCGCATAAATTGCTTGGCAAAAGGCAACCTCGACTCGGTAAACACCAGGTACCGGGTACAAATAAAATTAACAAACACGCCAAGCGAAAAGGATATGACCAGCGATAGTGCATGGTTACCGGTGCTATGGCCTAATATATTGTAGCTTGGCTCGGTAAATACGTAGCTGTCCAATAAATAGAAAGCCAAAATATCCACCAAAAAACCGGTACCGGCCGAAAGCAGAAACCGCAAAAACTTATTCTGCATCAGGCGGTACCACAAGGTATCATCAGCCATTTTGGGTGCGGTATTTAGCGGCATTTTTTTGTACCGACACAATGATAATAACACCGGTAAGCACCAGGAACAAGGAAATCATCTCAGCCTGCGTAAACGGAATACCCGCTACATGATACTTAGTGTTTACCCGGATGAGCTCGACAAAGAAACGCTCAATACCGTTTAAAATAAGGTAAATGCCAAACATTACACCCGGTGTTTTAATACGGTCGCGGATGCTCCATAAAAAGGCAAACAGCAACAAACACACTACGCACTCATAAAACGGCGTAGGGTAAACAGGTAGCTTAAGTTCGAAACAATATTTGCCTACGCAGCCCGGAATTGGATTATCATGGTCGGCCATGCTTACGTTATGCGGATATTTAAAAGCCCACATCCAATCGGGCGCCCAGCTTAACCAGCTGGGTTTAGGTGCCAGGTTAGGAATACCCCAGTCGCCATCGCCTGCCATCTGGCAACCAATACGGCCCACGGCGTACGAAAGCATCATGCCTGGTCCGCCAATGTCTAACATGGTTAATGGTTTAACGCCGTGCTTGTTGGCAATATATAACACGGCCGCACCGCCGCAAATTAAGCCACCGTAAAAGGTAAGCCCGCTAAAACCAATCAGCATGCCTACCGGGTCGGCCATAAAATCGTCCCAGTTTTCGAGGGCGTTAAATAGCTTTGCTCCGGCAAAGCCAAATATGGCAGCCCAAACCAGGATAGTACCCATCAACTCGTGCGGATGCACCGTAATTTGCTTGGTAACCGGCTCGGTCAGTTGTTCTTTCTTTTTTTCGTAGTAGGCCCAGTAGCCAATACCTATGGCGCCAACAATACCGCCTAACAAATTACCTCTTGCCGATAATATGAAATCCTGTAAATCCTGAACTGCGGTGCTGTAGTTTACAATAATATCTACCAGTTTGTAGCCCAGAATAAAACCAAATATGGCGTTGCTGATTAACTCACCTGCCGAAGCCGGCTGACCAATAGTTACGGTTTGCTGAAACGGGTGAACGTAACCCAACTTCTCCTTCCGTTTAAACTCCTGCACAAAGGCCCAGTAAGCTGCCATAAAAGCCAGGGCTACAAAAAAACCGAAGGTTTGTATAGGCAGTGGCGGTATGTTAAGGCCGGTTAAATAATGAAGAAGGTCGGTAATGGTTGGAAACATCAGGTAGTTATTTGCGGCGAATATAAGTTTAATGCACTAATATTTCTTCGCCTTCGGTTATTTCAACATCACCATCTGCGGCAATGGCTGTTAATTTTACTTGTTTTAATTCGTTTACCAGCACCGGGTCAAACTTGGCTTTTACCTTAACGTAGTTGCGGGTAAAGCCATGCATCATCCCCTCTTTGTTATCGCCCTCAAACAACACTTCATCTGTTTTACCTAACTGCGACTCGTAAAAAGCACGTCGCTTTTTATCTGATAGGATATGCAGCATTTTACTGCGGTCGGCACGGGTTGAGCCGGGTACTACGCCATCCATCTCGCTGGCTAAAGTATTTTCGCGCTCCGAGTAGGTAAACACGTGCAGGTACGAAATATCCAGGTTGTTTAAAAAGTTGTAAGTATCAATGAAGTCCTCGCGCGTTTCGCCCGGAAAACCGACTATCACATCCACACCGATACAGCAATGCGGCATCAGCTCTTTAATCTTGGCCACCCGGTCGGCGTAAAGTTCGCGACGGTAGCGGCGGCGCATTAAGGCCAATATTTTATTACAACCCGATTGCAGCGGGATATGAAAGTGCGGTACAAAACGTTTGGATGTGGCCACAAACTCAATAATCTCATCGGTGAGCAAATTAGGCTCAATAGATGAAATACGGATACGGTCAATACCTTCCACTTCGTCAAGCGCTTTCACAAGGTCGTAAAATTTATCTTCGCGCTGGCCATTGCGAATACCGAAATCGCCAAGGTTAACACCGGTCAACACAATCTCTTTCACACCGGAGGCGGCAATTTCGCGGGCTTGTGCTACGGCGCTTTCGATGGTATCGCTCCGGCTGGCACCACGTGCCAGGGGTATGGTACAAAACGAGCACGAGTAATCACAACCGTCCTGCACTTTCAGAAAGGTACGGGTACGGTCGCCAAACGAATAAGATGATACAAACTGGTTGGCTTCCGACACCGGCTGATTATAAACCGTTGCTTTTTGCTGCTTGGTTAAGTCGGTGAGGTAATCTACCAGCATAAACTTTTCGGCAGCGCCTAAAACCATATCCACACCCGGAATTTCGGCAATCTCCTGCGGCTTTAATTGCGCATAACAGCCCACAATAGTAACGTAAGCGTTAGGCGAAATTTTAAGCGCTTCCTTCACTATTTTCTTACACTTTTTGTCAGCATTTTCGGTTACCGAGCAGGTGTTAATTACATAAACATCGGGTACGTCAGTAAACTCAACGGTTTCAAAGCCAGCGTTATTAAGCAACCGGCCTAATGTTGAAGTTTCGGAGTAGTTGAGCTTGCAACCTAAAGTATAAAAAGCAACTTTCTTGTTCATTATCAGGTGCAAAGATAAGAATTTTAGCCCGCGATGAAAAACCGGCTTACTTACATGACCATGAACAGACATTAACTAAACATAACGCTGCAAGGCGGTCATGCATTGTTACTGCTCACTCCACCGGTAACTTTGCTGCTCCAGGCCTATTAAATCAATAACGCGGCTCACGACCGTCATAGCCACTTCATCTATGTTTTGCGGTTTGCTGTAAAAAGATGGAACAGCAGGGCAGATGATGCCTCCCGCCTCGGTAACGGTAACCATATTGCGCAAATGGATAAGGTTTAACGGCGTATCGCGGGCCACCAGGATGAGCCTGCGGCGTTCTTTTAAAACCACGTCGGCCGCCCGGGTAATTAAGTCATCGGATGTACCTGCAGCAATACGGCCCAAGGTACCCATAGAGCAGGGCACAATCACCATAGTATCATACCGCGCCGAACCCGAAGCAAACGGCGCCATAAAATCAGTCTTGTCGTAAAATTTGAAAGGCAGATTCTGATAATCCGTATTACCCAACTCGTATTCCCAAACCTGTTTGGCGTTGGCCGACATTACCACGCCCACATCGCTGATTTGATCTTGCAGATGCTGCAGTTGTGTTAACAATAATTTAGCATATATAGCGCCACTGGCACCGGTAACAGCAACTACAATTTTTTTACGCATAAGCCAAAATAACAACGCAAAGGTAAAAAAGTTGATTGCACAAAAAAGGGTCGAATAACTCGTACTCGACCCTACATCTACCTATGAAAAACATGCCCTATGAGAGGGCATTACAAATGTAGAAATTAATTATTAATTATTAAAAATTAAATGAAATTTATTTTAATAAATTTTTTTCGATTAAGGTCTGAATAATTCCGTCGGCCATACCTACGGTTGGCACATAAATTTGCTTGATATTGGCCCATTTCATCACCGTAGTATAAATCTCACAGGCCGGGATAATTACGTCTGCCCTATCCTGGTTAAGCTTCAACACGTTGATGCGGTCTTTTAAAGAGTAGGATGACAGGAAGCTGTAAAGCGATTTCAGCTTGGCATAGCTCAACGGCTCGCCGTCTTTTTCTTCACTCAGCTTAAACAATTTATTAATATTGCCCCCGGTGCCCACGCCGTAAACAGTTTTGTAGGGCTTGGTGTGCAGACGCACAAAGTCCTGCATCTCTTTCCAGGTTTCGTCTTTATCCTGGTTGTCCAGTATACGGATGGTACCAATGTTAAATGATTGCGATGCTACCAGCTCGCCATCGGCAAATAAAGACAGCTCGGTGCTACCGCCGCCTACGTCGATATATAAATAAGTTTTGCTCTCGTCCAGGTCGATACCTGTATGGCTGGCGTAAATAATTCCGGCCTCGCGTTCGCCGTGGATGATTTCTAAATTTAAGTTAGCTTCTTCCTTGATACGCTTGATGATTTCGTCACCGTTTTT
>CAJYSL010000403.1 GCA_913777515.1 uncultured Mucilaginibacter sp. | reverse complement strand
ATTTAATGGAAATGATTGAAACGTACGGTACGCCCTTGCGCTTTACTTATGTTCCTATTATCTCCAAAAAGATACAGCAGGCTAAATTGATGTTTCAGCAGGCCATCATCAAGAACAATTACCGCGGCAGTTACAAATACTGTTACTGTACTAAAAGTTCGCATTTTAAGCATGTGGTTGAGGAGGCATTAAAAAATGATATCCACTTAGAAACATCTTCGGCGTTTGATATGCCGATGATTGATGCGCTCGAGAAAAAAGGCGTGGTAAGCAAGGACATCACGGTAATTTGTAACGGCTTCAAAACCTACCAGTACAAGCAGTACATTGTGGACATGCTGCACGATGGTTTCCATAACATCATCCCGGTACTGGATAACAAAGAAGAGTTTAACATATACGACGACGAGATTGAGATGGACACCCCGTGCAACCTGGGTATCCGTATCGCGTCTGAAGAGCAGCCTGATTCGCAGTTTTATACCTCGCGTTTGGGCATCCGCATGGAAGACGTGATTGACTTTTATTACAACAAGGTCGAAAAAAACCCAAACTTCCGTGTTAAGCTGCTGCACTTCTTTATCAATTCGGGTATTTCTGACACGCCATATTATTGGAACGAGTTGGAGAAGTACGTAACGCTTTACTGCAAATTCAAGAAAATCAACCCCGAACTGGATACGCTCGACATTGGCGGTGGTATGCCTTTCAAAGATTCGTTGGTTTTTGACTTTGACTACGAGTACATGATTACAGAGATTGTAAAGCGTATCAAAGAAATTTGTGCCGAAAACGATGTGATTGAACCGGATATCATTACCGAGTTTGGTAAATACACTTGCGCCGAAGCATCGGGCATCTTGTACAAAGTATTGGGCCGTAAACAACAAAACGACCGCGAAAAATGGCTGATGCTGGATGGCTCATTCATCACCAACCTGCCGGACGTTTGGGCGCTCAACCAAAAATACATCCTTTTGCCTATTAACAACTGGGATGCCGAATACGAGCGTGTGAACCTGGGTGGTATTACCTGCGACGGTCAGGATTATTATAACCAGGAAGCACACATGAACAGTGTGTTTATGCCTAAAACCCGTAAGGTGCAATACTTGGGCTTTTTTAACACCGGCGCTTACCAGGAAGTGTTGAGTGGCTACGGCGGCATACACCACTGCCTGCTGCCATCGCCCAAACACGTGCTCATCCGCCGCAACCGCGACGAGACGTTTAATTTTGAGGTGTTTGGCGAAGAACAAAACAGTAAACAGGTACTTAAAATATTAGGCTACACTGCTTAAAGCAAAGCGCTCCCCAAACGGAGCGCTTTTTTTGTGCAGCTGGTTTTTCGAATCCCAACATTATCCGTTTCGCAGGTACTGCTTAGTTCCTCTCCGAGTAGTTAGAAATTACATATTTTGTGTATTATTGATTGATGAGCCATCAACCCGAACTACAAGAATATCTGAATAAATTTTTCCCGCAGTTTGAGCCTGCGCTTAAAACTTTTCTGGCCGAGCATGCCTCGCTGGTGCACATTCCCGCCGGGCAGGTTGTACTGCGGCCGGGGCAGTACATTAAAAGCACTATGATGATTGCGCAGGGCCGCGTAAAACTGTACCGCGAGGGCGAGGATGGCGGCGAGTTTTTTATGTATTACCTTGAGCCCGGCGATGCCTGCGCCCTCACCATGATTTGCGCTACCCGCCAAGAAACCAGCGAAATCATGGCCAAAACCATTGATGATACCATTCTGCTTTCGTTGCCGATTGATTTGATGGACACCATGATGACCACCTACAAAACCTGGTATTACTTTGTGCTAGAAACTTACCGCTCGAGGTACGAAGAACTGCTGGTGGTGATAGAGCACATCGCTTTTAAGGATATGGACCAGCGCCTGTTTTTTTACCTGCAAAACCAGTATCAGAAACTCAACGTGCGCGAACTTAAAATTACCCATAGCGAGATCGCTGCCGATTTAAACTCATCAAGGGAGGTGATATCGCGCCTGCTTAAAAAAATGGAGCAGCGCGGCGACATTGTTTTGCACCGCAACTACATCGAGTGGAAAAAATAACACGCCGGGTGACATAAGTCACCGTTTACACCCCGCCGCCATGGCGATTTTTGTGTGTATCAATTATTATGTACATGGAAATTATCGCTTACACGGCTTCGGCACTCATTGGTATTTCACTCGGCCTCATCGGCGGTGGCGGCTCTATCATGACGGTGCCGGTGCTGGTTTACCTTTTTGGCACTAACCCTATTTTAGCCACTTCGTATTCGCTGTTTATTGTTGGTTCAACCAGCATGGTGGGTGCCTTTCATAACTATCGTAAGGGGTTGGTGAGTATTAAAACGGCGCTACTATTCGGCTTAACTTCTATCAGCACCGTTTTTTTGACCCGCAGAATCATCATCCCGCTCATTCCCAAACATATTGCGCAAATCGGGGCTTTCGAGCTTACATCCGGCATTCTCACCATGGTACTTTTTGCCGTGCTGATGGTGGCCGCAGCAAGCGCCATGATTAGCAGCGGCCGCAAACAGGATGAACACGGGCAAAACCACGAAACTAAAGTAAATATACCCAAGCTATTAGTCTACGGCGTTGCCATAGGGCTGGCTACAGGTATTTTAGGCGCAGGCGGTGGCTTTTTGCTCACACCTACCCTGGTGTTGTTAGTAGGCCTGCCCATGAAAGAAGCCGTAGGAACCTCGCTCCTTATCATCGCCCTCAACTCATTAATTGGCTTTACCGGCGATTTGGGCCACTTCCGCATAGATTGGGCCTTTTTGTTCAAAATTACCGCCATTGCCATTGCCGGCATATTTATGGGCGGCGCCATCAGCAAAAAGATAGATGGCTCCAAACTTAAAAAAGGCTTCGGCTGGTTTGTGCTGATGATGGGCATATACATCATCACCAAAGAGCTTTTCATGAATAAATAATTAAAAAAAACTATGGAAACTTTAAAATACAGGGTACTTGGCAACTGGAACCTTAGCCGCACCATACGTTTGGCGATGGGAATTATCATCGGCGTGCAGGCATTTGCCGACTGTAGCCTGCTGCTTGCCTTGCTGGCCGCCTTTATAATATTCCAGGCTGTTTTTGCGGTTGGCTGCTGCGCCGGCGGCAATTGCGGTATTCCTCGCCGTTAAATAAAATCTATTAAAAAAACCGGGGCTTGGTGACTTTGGTCACCGTTTGGCGGCACTACCCACCCCGATATTTGTATCATCAATTTAAAGAAAGACATCATGACTATAGAACAGATATATACCGGATGTTTGGCGCAGGGCGCTTACTATATTCAATCCGGAAACGAAGCAGCCATCATCGACCCGCTTCGCGAGGTCGAACCCTACCTTAACCGCGCCAAAGCCGCGGGCGCAACAATAAAATATGTTTTCGAAACACATTTTCATGCCGATTTTGTGTCGGGGCATATTGATTTAGCACAAAAAACCGGTGCTCAAATTATTTACGGCCCTAATGCTAAAACCGGATTTAACGCATACATAGCCCAAGATAACGAAGAATTTAAAATAGGCGAAGTTACCATCAGGGTGCTGCACACGCCGGGCCATACCACGGAATCGGCCTGTTACCTGCTTTTAGACGAGACGGGCCAGCAGACTGCCTTGTTTTCGGGCGACACGCTTTTTATTGGCGATGTTGGCCGGCCCGACCTGGCCCAAAAGTCGGACAGCCTGACGCAGGAGGACTTAGCGGGTTATTTGTACGATTCGTTACGAAATAAAATTATGCCCCTGAGCGATGACATCATCGTTTACCCGGCGCATGGTGCAGGCTCGGCTTGCGGTAAAAACATGAGCAAGGAAACCACCGATACGCTGGGTAATCAAAAGCAAAACAATTATGCCCTGCGTGCCGATATGACCAAGGCTGAGTTTATTGCCGAAGTTACCCGCGGCCTGATGCCGCCACCGGCTTACTTTCCGCTCAATGTAAAGATGAACAAAGAAGGTTACGAAAACTTTGAGCAGGTTTTAAAAAAAGGCACCCGGTCGCTTGCACCCGATGCTTTTGAGGCTGCAGCCAACGCTACCGGCGCCCTGTTGCTTGACACGCGCAATGCACAAAACTTTGCGCCGGAGTTTATACCCAACGCCATCAACATTGGTATTGATGGTAGTTTTGCGCCGTGGGTAGGTGCACTTATACCCGACATAGACCAGCCCATTTTGCTTATTACCGACGAGGGCCGAGAGGAAGAAGTAGTTACCCGGCTTGCGCGCGTAGGTTACGACAACGCCATAGGCTACCTGCAAGGCGGCATGGCTGCCTGGAAAGCGGCCGGTAAAGAAACCGACAGCATCTGGGCGGTAGCGGCTGATGAACTGGCAAACGTGGTTAACCAAAGCCCAATAAAAATTTTGGATGTGCGTAAGGAAAGCGAATACCAGGCAGAGCATATATTGGGCAGCGAAAACTTACCGCTCGACCATATAAACGATGCGCTGGCAAAACTCGACAAAAACGAAACTTATTACGTGCATTGCGCCGGTGGATACCGGTCCATGATTTTTAATTCGATACTCCGTGCGCGTGGGTTTGATTACCTGGTTGATGTTGAAGGCGGTTTTAAAGCCATTAAAGAATCGGGCAGGTTTAAGTTAAGCGATTATGTGTGCCCAAGCACACTGAAGTAAAAAAACAATGTTATGGATATGTTTAAGCTTTTTAATAAGATGAAGGGTAGTGCCAGTGCTGTAAGTAAGGCCGACTTAGATGGCGAAAGCTTTAAAGCCCAATATTTAAGCACACCCAACGCGGTGCTGGTAGACGTACGTACCCCACCTGAGTTTGCCCTTGGCACCATTAAGGACGCGCTTAATATGGATATTTTTGCTGACGACTTTGAACAGAACATCAGGAAATTAAGTAAGACCAACGCTTACTTTGTTTTTTGCCGCAGTGGTCGCCGCAGCCGCAGTGCCGTAAAACTGATGGAATTAGCCGGCTTAACCGCTTACGACCTGGCCGGAGGCATCAACGCCTGGCCTAACCACAAACCTCAATACTAAAATTTAATTACTATAAATTTTATGCTCGAATTACTGAAACAACCCTGGCCCTGGTACACCTCGGGCATAGCCATTGCCCTTATTATGGTTACGCTGCTTTATTTTGGCAAATCGTTCGGGTTTTCGTCAAACCTGCGTACCATGTGTACCATTGCCGGCGCCGGTAAGCGTGTGCCATTTTTTGATTTTGACTGGCGCACCCAGCGTTGGAACCTGCTGTTTTTGACGGGTTCTATCATCGGCGGATTTGTCTCGGCCACGCTGTTAAATAGCGGTGCTCCTTTGCAGCTCTCGGCTGCTACCATTAAAGATTTAAGCGTTTTGGGCATCCATTTCGATGGACAGCTGAATCCCGGCCAGTTATTTAGCGTTGATGCGCTGTCGGTAAAAAATGTGTTGCTGATGCTGACAGGCGGCATGCTGGTGGGCTTTGGTTCGCGGTATGCGGGCGGCTGCACATCCGGCCATGCCATTAGCGGCCTGTCCAATCTCCAACTGCCCTCGCTGGTAGCCGTCATCGGCTTTTTTATAGGCGGCCTCATCATGACTCATTTACTCTTACCCCTCATTTTTTAAATTAATGAAAGGATTAAAATTTATACTCGCCGGTATCGTGTTCGGCATCACCATGGCCAAATCAGAAGCCATATCATGGTACCGCATCCAGGAAATGTTCAGGTTCCAGTCGTTCCACATGTACGGCATCATTGGCACGGCAGTAGTTTTGGGTACACTCTTCGTTTTCCTCATCAAGCGTTTCCACATCAGGGATTCGCAGGGCAATCCCATCACCTTACCCGATAAAGATAAAAGCTGGACCAAATACATTTTAGGCGGATTAATCTTCGGCTTGGGCTGGGCCTTAACCGGTGCCTGCCCCGGCCCCATGTTTGTAAACATTGGCTACGGTTTTGTCACCATGATTATCGTCGTCATCGGTGCGCTCGGCGGTACCTATCTGTATGGTTTGGTAAGAAACAGGTTGCCGCATTAAGGAATAACGTTTATATGCGGAAGAAAGCATAAGCTTAAAACTGTCGAGTATGCTTTGGCCCATCAACCGGATAGAGCGAAGATAAACCTCGCAACTTCATCAAAATATAACCCGTATTTAATATCTAATTAATTAATACATGCGGAGCAAAAAACAGAATTCCTACAGATTACCTGCTTATTTATGTACCGCATACATCTATAATATAATATACCGTGAAAAACATACTCATCGCCATTGCCCTGTCGTTAACGTCGGTTTGCAGCTTTGCCCAAACAACCAATACCGATACCACGTCTAAAAACATTGTTGATACGCTTAAAAAAGACCTTTTTACCGCACCCGACACGGTGCAGCATTTGCATAGCAAGGCATTGTCACTTATACCTCCGGCTGCCTTGGTGGGTTATGGTGCGGCGTCTTTTTACCTAAAACCTCTGCGGCGAGTAGACCGGTATGTGTACCACGAAGCCGACCAACACAATTTTGTTTTCAGGAAGCATTTTGAAGATTATTTTCAGTACGCCCCGCCTGTATTGGTTTACGGCTTAAACCTGGTAGGCGTGCATGGCAAAAATACTTTTGTAGACCGTACACTGATTTACGTAATGGCTCAGGGTATGCTCGGGGCAACCTTGTATACTTTTAAACACGCCACCCACCGACTGCGCCCCGATGGCAGCGACCGATTGTCGTTCCCATCAGGCCATACGGCCAACGCCTTTGCAGGTGCCGAGTTTATGGCGCAAGAACTTGGCGGCAAATCGGTTTATTACTCAGTACTGGGCTACGCCTTTGCCACAACTACCGGCGTGTTTCGTATTTACCACCAAGACCATTGGCTGAGCGATGTGATTGCCGGTGCCGGTTTTGGCATTCTGGCTACCAAAGGCGCTTACCTGCTTTACCCCTACATCCGCAATGCACTGTTTAAAAGCAAAGAAGCCGAAAAAACTGATGGCATGAAACGTAAAGACCTTATGCATTCGGCCTTGCTGTTACCGTCCTATCAAAACGGTGCATTAGGTTTGAGTTTTTCGGCCAGTTTTTAAAGTCTGCATTTTTACTGATGCCGCCTTGCTTATTTTAAAGAGCCCGGGCAGGCAATCTTGCAAAAAATTAGAAAGTTGTTAAGAACAATAGCACAACACTTGTGTAATTATGTATAAGATGCGGAAAATCAATGCATTTATACTGGCTGGATTCTACCTCCTGTTGTCAACCGGAGCCTTTGCTTGTTTGGTGCATTGTACATCCGAATTGTTTTTTGCTGATGCCTTAGCCGAACAGGCGCCGCACGGCCATACACAAAAAGTCATTGGCAGTAATACAATGGCGCACGTGCCGCATCAGCATCAGCCACATCACAAAAAAAGCAAATGCGGTGCAGGCAAGGATTGCAGATGCTGCCGGGAGCATGGCATGTACCTGGTGCGCGAAAACGTTTCGCCCATTGCTCATGACGAACTAATTCAGCCTGCAATTTTGTTGCCGACGGGTTTATTTGATCACACAAGCATTTCTTACACTGTAAGCGCATCTAACTACTACCCGCGGGCTACCGGCCCGCCCGGGCAAGTCAGTCTACCTTTATATTTAAAATTTCGCTCTATACTTATTTGATTTCTGCGCGATTGAAGCAGCGGAGTTAGTCTGTATTGCTCTTCTGCTCATTAAACTAAAACTGCGCGGATAAGATGCCTTATTTGGCATGTTTCTACGCCTGTTTATTGAATAACTATTTATGGTTTTCGCCATTAAGAAATAAGAATTTATGAGCAAAATATTATGGTTTACAGCAGTTGCCCTTATTACCGGAGCACTGCAATCCCAAGCACAGGAGCCCATGAAAATGCATGATTCGACGATGCACCATCATGCCGATACCACTGCAAAAAAGACATCCCAACCTAAAAAATACCAGCACCATGAGGGCATGCAGCACAATATGCAAAACATGCCGGGCATGAGTATGACTGATACAGCTATGAGCGGACACGTGGGCATGATGATGATGAGCAACTCACAATCGCTCAATTTACCCATGACCAGAAACGGCTCAGGCACGGGCTGGCTGCCCGATGCATCGCCAATGTACGGGGTTATGCTGCAAGGAAAAAAGTGGAGTTACATGCTGCACGGCAATGTAAGCTTGAGGTACACCAAACAGGATTTGTTTAACAAAGGCAGCCGTGGCGACAGCAAATTTGACGCACCGAATTGGTTTATGGGCATGGCCCAGCGCAAAGTTGGCCAAAAAGGTTTGCTGCATTTAAACCTGATGATGTCATTAGACCCGGTTACCGAAGGCGGCCGCGGCTATCCGCTGTTGTTCCAAACCGGCGAAAGTTGGAAAGGCAGCCCGCTGATTGACCGCCAGCACCCGCACGATTTATTTAGCGAACTATCGGCCAGTTATGCCTACGCGTTCACTAAAAATACCGACCTGAGCATATACGTTGGTTACCCCGGCGAGCCTGCACTGGGGCCGGTAGCGTTTATGCACCGTCCATCGGCTATGGGTAACCCCGATGCGCCCATCAGCCACCATTGGTCTGACGCTACGCACATCACTTTTGGCGTAGCCACCGTAGGTTTTAGGTTTTACCAGTTTAAACTGGAGGCCTCATCTTTTACCGGTCGCGAGCCTAACGAAAACCGGTATAATTTTGACAAGCCCCGTTTTGACTCGTGGAGTACCAGGCTTAATTACAATCCGTCGTCTAACTGGGCTTTACAGGTATCGCACGGTTTTATTAAAGCGCCCGAAGAACTACATCCCGGCGAGAATGTTTACCGAACCACTGCCTCGGCAACCTATAGTTTGCCTTTTGGCGATGAACGCACCTTGAATGCAACTGCGCTTTGGGGCTTAAATAAAACGCCAAACCACCAGGGCGACAACGCGGCCTTGCTCGAAGCTGACATGAGGGTAAAAAGACTGGAACTGTATACCCGTTATGAGTTTGTGCAAAAAACTACCGAAGAACTGGTACTTGATCCGCTCAAATACGGTGATGATACTATTTTTCCGGTGAACGCCGTAACCCTCGGTTTTAATTACGATCTGTTTAAAATTGGTGCGCTTAATTTGGCCGGTGGCGGACAGATGATGTGGTTTGGCGCCGATAACAGATTAAACTCTTTATACGGACGCAACCCTATGGCCGGCGAGGTTTTCTTGAGACTGTACCCGCGCCTGATGAAAATGAATCGTAAAATGTAAATATTAAAAAGATGGATAATTCAAGTTATAAAAAATTTGCCGTAATGCTGCTGGTGTCGTTTGTGCTGATGTACGCCATTATGTTTTTAAATGTAGAGCAGCCCGACCACATTTACCTGAGCATGACCCGCCTGTACATGACCGTATTGATGATTTGCGCCATGGCAGTGCTGATGCTGGTGATGATGCCGATGATGTATACCAACAAAAAAATTAACCTGGGTATTATTATCAGCAGTACTGCCCTGTTCGTGCTGGCCTTTGTTGGCGTGCATAAACAGGTAGGCATTGGCGATGTACAGTACATGAAAGGCATGATTCCGCACCACTCTATTGCCATTATGACCAGTAAAAACGCACACATCAAAGATGCCAGGGTGCGCAAACTGGCCGATGGCATCATCAAAACCCAGGTAAAAGAGATTGCCGAAATGAAAGCGCTGATTGACAGTCTGCAAAAATAAGCGCTATCTACAACTGAGTTAAGGGAGTATAAACTTTATGCTCCCTTAACTCATTTCGGGATGATAGCGCAGGCCGGGAGTTGAATGCATTATGGTGGCAAGGCCTTGAATTTAACGAATACGTTAAAAGCCATTACTTCGAACCGTCATTTCCGCGAATTATCCAACCGTTGCACCCCGTGAAACGTACCAAACCAGATACCACCGTCAGGAACTTCTAAAATGCTGAAAACTATTTTAGCCGTCGCCATAACTTTAGGCGTTGGCGCGTTACGGCGGGATAAAGATTTTTCTTTATAGCGCGAAAGCGCCCATTGCCGGTCAACATTGAAGGTGGTGGCCGTCCATAGATTGCCCACTTTATCCTGGTAAATGGCACCTGTGAATGTGTTAGTAAAATTGGTAAATATATTATTCTCATAACGCCAAAGCCCATCGTTTCCGCCTAACCAGATACGGCCGTCGCTGTCTTCGAGAAGCGAGCGGACGTTTTTAAACGGTTTGCCCGACTGGCGCACAACACCAAACAACTGTCCATCATAAACAAAAGTGTTACCACGGGTAGCCAGCCAAAACCGGCCGTCTTGCGCTTCCATAATGGCGTTGACCTCGTAGCGCTGGCTTCTTTCAAAAGTTTTCCCGCTATGGTCTTCGTTCATATTTTCACCGTTGATAATATAATTATGGAAAGTTTTACCGTCATACCGGCTTGCCCCACCCGAAACACCAAACCAGATGTTGCCTGCCTTGTCTTCGTAAATACAGGTAACGCCGTCATTTAGCAAACCATCCTTAATGGTAAAGTTGCGAAAGGATTGACCGTCGTAGCGAAAAACGCCGGAGCCTATGGAGCCAAACCAGAAATTGCCATTGTGGTCTTCTAAAACAGAGAAAAACCGAACCTGACTCAGCTTTTCGGTTATGTTGACAAACATCTTTCCGTCGTACCTGAAAACGCCCCTAAAAGTAGCGATCCACACATTGCCCTTGCGGTCAGTTATCATGCTGCGCACAATGGTATTCGGCCCTTGCACATAAGTTTGGAATGCGAAATAAGGAAATACGTAGTTTGATAAGTTTGCGCCCTGCGTTTGCCCTCGGCCAGGATGGCAGCAAATTACAGATAGCAGCAGTGCACAGAAAAATTTAATCTTAATCATGATATGTCTGATTTTTTCATTGCAAACGTATGATGTAAAGTGCCTGCGTTGTGAGTAAAATAGGGTAAAATGAAATGTAAAAAGTGTAAAATCTGAAGCGTTCAAGTGCTTATTGGAAGATATTGTCTAATTTTATACATCATGTCGGGCCGTCGGTTTCTTTTTATTTCTGCTATCCTTTTACTGGTTGTTTCGGCGATTGCCTGCTTTAAACCGGATGCAGATGATTTTGCCTTAAGCAAAGAAGCGGTTGTAATGCGCAGCATCGGTCATCAGATTTTACTTAGTACAGGTGACAGTACTTCTAGAGTATTGTCTGTGGGCAAAATAAGCGACTACGAATACCTGATAAGGTTTGAGCACGCCTTCACCTTTAAAACCGACAGTATCATCAAAATTATCCGGCACGCTATTACCGCCGGCCACTTACCGCCGGATTATATGGTGGATGTTACAGACAGCCGAAGCAACCAAGTGGTATATGGCTTTGGGATTCTTAAAACAGAACAAAACCAGGTACTACCTTGCAAGGGCCGCATACAGCCAAAGGCAAATTATGCAGTTCATATCAAATTTCGTGATACCCACACCGACCTCATGACCAAGAATAATATGGTACGTGTGAGTGGTAGCCTGGCCGTTATTATGTTGATTTTTTCAGGCTTAGGATTAAACCGTCGTCAGCAAAAAATATTACCAAGCCCTAAATTACCAACATCTGCTGCTGAGCCTCTGGTAATCAATATCGGTCTGTATCGATTTAACCCGGCTAACTCTTACCTCGAACTCAACCAAGAACAAATCAAACTGTCTGAGAAAGAATTTAAGCTGCTCACCATCCTCGCCCGGCATATGAAGACCGTGGTAGACCGCCAAGACCTGCAGAAGGTTTGGGAAGACGACGGCGTAATTGTAGGCCGCAGTTTAGATATGTTTATCTCCAAGCTCCGGAAGAAACTCGACCAAGACCCGGCCGTAAAATTAGTTAATGTGCATGGCAAGGGTTACAAGTTGGAGGTAATCTAAAAGACTATTTTCCTAAGTGTAAAGCATAGCTACACTTCATACGTAGCTTAATAAATACAGCAATAAATACTTGCAAATAAGCCATTTATGATAGCTTATTTTATTAAAGCAAAAGACATTCAGGATTTGAATGCCTTTTACAATGTCAGCAATTCTTTTTAATTAGCTGCAGTCATGCTGGTACCTAAATCAACGTTGATGCTGTTGGTGTCAACCAACTCCTGTACGATAGGGATACTAAAATAAAAGGTTGAGCCTTTGCCCACTTCGCTTTCTATCCAAACCTTGCCCTGGTGGCGTTTCAATATCTCAGACGAGATAAACAGCCCCAAACCCAGCCCTTCGAAACGCATGGCGGTATTATCTACCCGGTAATAACGGTCGAACAATTTATTGATGTGCGATGGCTCAATGCCGATACCAAAATCCTGTACCGACACCACTAACTGGTCTTGTTCCAGTTTGCTGTCTACCACCACCTTTTCTCCTTTGGGCGAATATTTCACGGCGTTAGACAAAAAGTTGTTCATCACCTGCTCCAGCCGGAAATAGTCGCCGGTAAAGTCGAGTTCTATGGCATTTTTGAGCATAATCTCGTGATTGGGAGCCATGTGCTTGATGTTGTCCACACTTTCGGTAAGCAGCTGTTTAAAGCTGAACGACTGCATATTATACTCCAACTTACCGGCACTCAGGCGCGTTACATCCAAAAGGTCGGCAATGAGTTTTTCGAGCCGGTAAATATGGTCGGCCGATTTTTTTACAAAGCCCGAAAATTTATCTACGTCGCTGCAACGGGCCATTAACTGGTTAAACGCCTTAATAGTGGTAAGCGGCGTTCTTAACTCGTGGCTGGCAATAGATAAAAACTCGTCTTTCTTTTCTTCGTTAGTTTTTTGCAGGTGGATGTTGGTGCTGGTGCCCAGCCACATTTTCACCTTACCCTGCTCAATTAACGGCACGGCACGCCCCAAGTACCATTCGTAACGGCCATGATTTAGTTTGAGTCGAAACTGCACCAGGTACTCGTTGCCGTTTTCAAGCGCGTGCAGCCAGCGCTCCATCACCTGGGGCAAATCATTGGGGTGGATGAGCTGCTGCCAGCCGCTGCCAATAATAGTTGCCTTATCCAGCCCAAACTCTCTGGCCACCACATCATTTACATAATCAAGCTGGCCGTCGGGGTTGGCTGTCCACACCTGTTGCGGCATAGAGTTCAACAGAAAATCAATACGTTCGCGGCTTTCTTCCAATTGCTCGATAGTATCGTGCAGGTGGTCTTGCGTGCTTACCAGCTCTTCGTTAGTAGCAGCCAGTTCTTCGTTTGAGGCCAGCATTTCTTCATTAATTGCCGTTAACTCCTCGTTAGATGCCGCCAATTCTTCCATAGCTTCCTGCAACTGATGCTCACTGCGCTCTAATGCCTGACGTGCGCAAACAGACTCGCTTACGTCAATCACCGAGGCCAGTATGGATTCCACCTGCCCCGCTGGGTTTAAAATAGGGTCGTAAGAAAAATTAACAAATATATTTTTATCAGTTCCATCGGTCAAACGGATGTTGACCGGCATTTCTGGAAAAGCAATACTATTACCCGTATCAAATACATTCGCCAGCAAATCCGGAAATGGCTGCCCAATCAGTTCAGGGAATACATCAATCAACCGCTTGCCACTAGTTTCTTCTTCTGTACGTTGCCAGATGCCGTACATCGCATCATTGGCTATTTCGATGATTAAATCGCGGCTGTGCAAAATAGTCATGGCCACGGGCGTTGTTTTTACCATAGCCTCTACCCGATGCCTGGCCGCTTCGATAGCCTGGCGGGCATGTACCTTATCAGTTACCTCGGAAGCCACAATCATGATACTATGCGTTTGGCCGTCATCGCCCTTAAGAGGCTTGAATACAAAGTCTGTATATATTTGCTTCAACTCTCCATTGTATTCCACGTTACCAGGAGTTTCGGTGCCTGCAAAGGCCTTTCCACTGGCAAAAACATCTTTCAACAACTCAAAAAATCCCTGACCTTCCATTTCGGGCAAAGCCTCATAAATGGTTTTACCGATAACGTCAGCAGTTTTGCCCCATATTTTAAGAGTGTATTGGTTAGCCTGCTCCACCACAAAGTCCTGACCGTTAAGCACGGCAATAGCCACGGGCGCATCATCAATCATATAACGCATGCGGGCTTCGCTTGATGCCAGCTGACTGGTACGCGCTAAAATGCGGCTTTCCAGTTCGGTATTCAGTTCGCTTAACTGCTCGTAGGTTTGCTGCAGTTCGGCATTAACAGCACTCAGTTCTTCGTTAGCAGCGGCCAACTCCTCGTTTAAAGCCTGCTCATTAGCAATGTTTAACAAATGCTGTTGCTCATGGGCTATGGCCTGCTCGCCCAACACCTTTTCGGTTACATCAGTAGCCGTGTGCAGCATCGCATAAATTTGCCCATTTGCATTTTTTAACGCCCGGTATTCGTAGTTGTAATAACGCGTTTGTAACCGGCCATCAATCTGCAATTGTGCAGGCACGTTCTGCCCCAAAAAATTGTGCCCCGTGGTAATTACATCACGCATTTGCTGAATAAAAGGCTGACCCACCAGTTCGGGCACGGCCAACTCGATGGGCATGCCAATAACCGAGCGGCTTTTACCCCAAAAGGCCAGCATGGCATCGGTTACTGCCTCAATCACTAAATCTTCGGTTGTATAAATAGCCGTTGCTACGTGGGATGCGGAAAATATATCGAGTAGCTGGTTACAATCAAGCAAACGGGTCTTATTCATGCACTTTAAATAAAGTTTAAAATTAGATAAATTTTCAACTTAAAGATACTTTTATAAAAATAGCGCTATTCAGTTTTGTATTTTTTTACGGCAACTGCATGGCTTTATCCCCTTCAAGGAAGCCTGTACCATGATATTAATTTGCCAGAAATTCTGCCGCAACAAAGAGTAAAAACAAAAAAGCAGTTTTTGTTTTTAAAAACTGCACAGAGGTAAACGGTTCGGTTAACGAGCGATTACGACTCCGACACCTCCTCATTAAGCTTACGGACAACCCTGGCCGGGTTGCCTACCGCCAGCGAGTTGGCGGGTATATCTTTAGTTACCACGGCACCGGCTCCAATTACACAACCCGCACCAATGGTTACACCGGGGCAAATAATGGCGCCGCCGCCAATCCAGCAATCGTCACCGATGGTTACAGGTTCACCGTTTTCTTTGCTCCGTCTAAATTCGGCGTTCAGGGGGTGCGTGGCGGTATAGATTTGCACGCCGGGTGCACAAAACACATTGCTGCCAATGGTTACTGGCATTACGTCAAGCACTACGCAGTTTACATTAAAATACACATTATCACCGCAGGTAATGTTATACCCATAATCGCAATGAAAGGGGGGCTCGATGTATAAATTGGTCGGTGCATTAGGGATGAGTTCAGCCAGTATACTGCGGGTACCCTCGCCTACCACATACTCGGTAACATTTAACCGATGCAGCAGACGCTTGGCATGAGTCCGCTCA
>CAJYSL010000402.1 GCA_913777515.1 uncultured Mucilaginibacter sp. | reverse complement strand
ATTGTAAGCGCCAAAGATGGCTCGGGCAATACCTTAAAATACACCATTAACGAAACCATGATGCGCATTGAGCTGCCGCAAACGCTGCAGCCGGGCCAAAAGTTTACGTTTAAAATTGCCTGGTGGTACAACATATCCGACCGCTTAACCATTGGCGGGCGCGGCGGCTACGAGTACTTTCCGGAAGATAAAAACTACTTGTACACTATGGCGCAGTGGTATCCGCGCATGGCTGTATACAGCGATTTTCAGGGCTGGCAAAACAAACAATTTACCGGTCGCGGTGAGTTTGCCCTAGCCTTCGGCGATTTTAAAGTAGCCATTAACGTACCGGCCGACCACGTGGTTGACGGTACCGGCCAATGCTCTAACTACAGCTCGGTATTAACCGCTACCCAGTACAAACGCTGGCAGCAGGCACAAAACTCTTACAAAGAGCCAGTAGAAGTAGTTACCCTGGCCGAAGCCAAAAATGCTCTAAAAGGCCACGCCACCGCCCGCAAAGTGTGGAACTGGCATGCCGAAAACGTGCGCGATTTTGCCTGGGTATCATCGCGCCGGGTAGTGTGGGATGCTATGGCTACCCAGATTGACGGCGGCCGCAAGGTAATGGCCATGTCGGTTTACGGCCCGGAGGCTTACCCGCTTTATCGCCGTTACTCTACCAAGGTAGTTGCTCATACCCTTAAAACTTACTCTAAGCACACTATCCCGTATCCGTACCCTTGCGCTACTTCGGTTGAGGCATCAAACGGTATGGAGTACCCGATGATTTGCTTTAACTATGGCCGTGCCGAAAAAGACGGCACGTACAGTGAAGCCACTAAAAACGGAATGATTGGTGTGATTATACACGAGGTTGGTCACAACTTTTTCCCGATGATTGTAAACTCAGACGAGCGCCAGTGGACCTGGATGGACGAGGGATTAAACACCTTTTGCCAGTATTTAACAGAACAGGAATGGGACCCTAACTTCCCGTCTAACCGTGGCCCGGCTTACAAAATAGTGGATTACATGAAGCTGCCAAAAAACGAGCTGGAACCCATCATGACCAATTCGGAAAACATCCAGCGCTTTGGTCCTAACGCTTATGCGAAACCGGCCACGGCCTTAAATATTTTACGCGAAACGGTAATGGGCCGCGAACTATTTGACTATGCTTTTAAAACCTACTCTCGCCGATGGGCTTTTAAACACCCAACGCCAAGTGATTTCTTCCGCACAATGGAAGACGCTTCGGCGGTAGATTTGGATTGGTTTTGGAGAGGCTGGTTTTATGGCACCGACCCGGTTGATATATCGGTAGACAGCGTAAAATATTATCGATTAAATACTAAAAATCCGCAGGTAGAATCTACCTACGACCGTGCCCAGTTTGACCGTAACCTGCAAAACATAAGCACTACCCGCAACCGCGAAAACGGCACCCGCTTTGCCGTAGAGGCCGATACTGCCTTGCAAGACTTTTACTACAAATGGGACCGCTTTGCAGCCACGCCTGTTACCCAGCAAAGCTACCAGGCGATGTACAATGCCTTAAGTCCCGAAGAGAAAAAGCTTTTTGATAGTAAAAACTACTTTTACGAAATCAGCTTCAGTAACAAAGGGGGCCTGCCTATGCCATTGTTTATTGAATGGACTTATGCCGACGGCAGCAAGGAGCTTGAAAAAATATCAGCCTACATTTGGCGTCATAATGAGTTGAATGTAACCAAGGTATTTGCCAAAACCAAAGAAGTGAAAGGCATCAAATTGGACCCTTATCGCGAAACGGCCGACATCAATGAGGGCAATAACAGTTGGCCAAGAGAATACACCCCGACTCGTTTTGAGCTGTTTAAACAGCAAAACGCCATTCGTGGTGCCAGTACAGGCGGAAACCCAATGCAGGACTCGCGCAAAACAAACCCTTAATATTTAAATGAGCCTCTTGCCTTTGATGGACTAAGCAGATAATCTTACAATCATTAAAAAGCAAGGGGCTTTTATTTGCTACCTTGCTTAAGTACTAAATAATCCCCCCAATAGCTTATGAAATCGATTTGTGTTTTTTGCGGAGCCAATTTTAACGGCGACCCTTTGCTTACCGAAGCAGTTGAGCAATTGGCCGAAGTAATTGTGAGCCGTAATATTAGTTTAGTTTTTGGTGGCGGCCGGGTTGGCGTAATGGGAATGATAGCAGATGCCATTCTGAAAAAAGGCGGCAAAGCCATTGGCGTTATCCCTGAGTTTTTGCTCAATAAAGAAGTTGGGCACACCGGGTTAACCGAGTTGCATGTAGTGCAAAACATGCATCAGCGTAAGCAAATGATGAACGACTTGTGCGACGGCATTATTACCCTGCCGGGAGGTTTTGGTACGCTCGAAGAGTTTTTTGAAGTACTTACCTGGCTGCAGTTAGGACTGCATCAAAAGCCTATAGGTATTTTAAACGTAAACGGCTTTTACGATTTTTTGCTGAAGCAAATGGATGTGATGGTTGAGCAACGCTTTCTGAAGCCCCTTAACCGCGAATTGGTACTATCATCAGCCAATCCGGTAGAACTGGTTAATTTGATGGGCAGTTTTAGCGCTAAGCCTGATGAGGTATGGTTTAAAGAACGGAACCTGACCTAACAGGTATATATTAGATTTTATTCTAAATCAAGTTCTACAGCATTTAACCAAGGCTCCAGCAAATGGTTAATTTGTACAATACGATTGGCCAGCTGTTTCATATGTTGCTGGCGATAGTTTTTTTCGGTATCACCCTCTTCTTCCAGGCTCAAAAACTCGAGCTGAATATGCGTATTAAATATGGTTTGCTTTAGGCGCTGTTCTTCAACCAGCCTGGCAAAGTAATCAAGTTCGGTTTGTTGCATATGTATAGCTATAACGATTCAACATTTAAATTTATATAAAACGCAAATAAATGGTAAACAAAACATCATCCCTAAGTTAACCCGACGACAACTTACGAATTTTTATTTTTTAACAACTGCGCTGTTTAAATTTTACGTTGGAGTATTTGTCAATTTATCTTCCTGCTATTGAACAAGTTTTTTTGGACTTAGTTTAAAAAAAACTTTCGCCCCATTTGAATTTCATTAACAAATAATTAGCTGTTATTGAAGGTCTATTTTCAGTCAGACTACAAAAAACAACCATCACCTTTAGAAAAATTATTGCCCTGTTTAGATACCTAAAAAAGTCGTTCTATAAGAGATAATCAACGAATTTGAAGAGTTAAGCTGACCGCAAAAAAGAAGAAAAAGCTGTTTTGAAACGATTGCAGTATGATTTGCCTGCTTAAACCTCAGGAAGTTTGGCTTGGTCTATCGCGTAGCTTACTTTAACAATAGCCACACGTTTTTTTACCCAACCCACTACATCATATTTTTTGCAAAGGTAAATAATGGTCATGATTAGCATTTATCCTCCCTACTTTTAATCGTTTCTGCTTATGCCTTTAACGGTAAATGTAATAATAAGTTTACATAAAATTAGGAGGAGTTAATTAAAAAGAGTTTTAACAATGGCAGTTTGTCAGGTAAAGCATGGCAATGTGCTGACGGTATAACATTTGCGCTATGGTATTAAAAGTTTAGATTTGCAACTTAATATTACGCCGATGTCTCAAGATACAGAACATGTAAAATGTTTAATCATAGGTTCAGGCCCTGCCGGTTACACGGCGGCTATTTATGCGGCACGTGCCGACCTGAAGCCTGTTTTATATACCGGTATGCTTGCCGGAGGCCAGCTTACTCAAACCACTGATGTCGAAAACTTTCCGGGCTACCCTAACGGCATTATGGGCCCAGAGATGATGGAATATTTTCGTAAACAGGCGGAGCGTTTTGGTACCGATATCCGTTTTGGCTATGTGAGCTCGGTTGATTTTTCGAGTTTGCCGCACAAAGTAGTGGTTGACGAGGTAAAGACCATTTTAGCCGACACGGTTATTATTTCAACCGGGGCATCGGCCAAATGGCTGGGCCTGGAGTCTGAGCAAAAATATAACGGCTTTGGTGTATCAGCATGTGCCGTGTGTGATGGTTTCTTTTTCCGCGGACAAGACATTGCTATTGTAGGCGCCGGTGATACCGCTGCCGAAGAGGCAACTTACCTGGCTAAACTTTGCCGCAAGGTTTACATGTTGGTACGCCGCGATGAATTCCGTGCCTCTAAAGCCATGGTGACCCGTGTATTAAACACCCCTAACATTGAGGTGTTATACAATACCGAAACCAAAGAGATATTAGGTAATGAGCAAGGTGTAAACGGTGTAGCTATCATCAACAATCAAACCCAAGAAGAAAAAGTACTGGACGTAACCGGTTTCTTCGTGGCCATTGGTCACCATCCTAATACCGACATTTTTAAAGGTGTAATTGATATGGACGAAACCGGCTATATCTTAACCAAGCCAGGCACTACGCAAACTAACGTTGAGGGCGTATTTTGCTGCGGCGATGCGCAGGATAACGTATACCGCCAGGCAGTAACCGCAGCCGGAACCGGTTGTATGGCCGCCCTGGATGCAGAGCGTTACCTGGCTGCTAAAGAATCGGAAGAAATGATTGCCCATTCGTAAGATAAATATTCAAGACAAAAAAAGCCGTTGCTTCTCTCAGTGAGACAACGGCTTTTTTTATAAAAAAAGATTCTTAGGCACACCTAAATATCTTTTAACCCGTATAAATACGAATCTACCACACGAGCAAACTTCTTTAAATACCGTCCCCTATTTGCATCCGTGGAGTTTCAAGAATTTATTTACTTTCGCTTACTCAAAATTTAAACCCCTTATCTTAATTAGATGAAAAAATCTCTCCTCTCATTATCTTTAATTTCTGTTTTCTTTATTACTAACAGTTTTGCTCAAAACAAAAAGGTTGCTGTAGTCACTTTTTATGTTGTTAGAAAGATTGGGTTAGACCAATTTGGCTCGACTGCACAAGTAGCCAACAGGCTGATTGAAGACCCTAATTTTAACATGGAACCTTTGTTAAAAAACTTTCATGCTCAGTTTTTTGATAATTACGCTAAACAGTTTCCCTTCGATTTAGTGCCCGAAGAAACGGTTTTGAATAACGAAGCGTACAAAGCATTTACACCCCTTGGAAGCGAGGGAAATTTTGATCTGTTAAAAGACAATTATAACCTTCCGTATCCGGGTTACAAAGTTGTGTTACCCGTGATGGGACATGGTAACGAAAGAAAACTTCTTGAAATACTCAAAACTGACGGCGTTATGAAAGTGTATGTCGACTTTGACTTAGTTAAATTTGGGTTTGGTAACATGGGCGTTGTAAGAGTGAATGCCTTCGCTAATATCGCCTTGTTCAATAAAAACGGCGACAAAGTTTTTTCTATCCGCGAAAATGCTAAATCAAAAAGTGTTAGCCCATTAGTAGGTGGAGTGCCGGTAATAACCCCCGAAAAAATATTACCTATGTGCGAAAGCGCCTTGACAGAACTTATGGTCGATTTGCAAAAAGACCTGCCCAAAATGATTAAAAAATCTGACGCTAAACTTTAAAGTTAGCCTCTATCATGAGCAATAAAGCCACTCTCTGAGTACAGGGAGTGGCTTTGTTGCTTTAATGCCTGTCATACCAATTTCTCATTCACCCTCACCCCGTCACGCTTTACAATATAAGCCGGTACACCTACCACGGTACAATTGGCAGGCACGTTTTTTACTACGACAGCATTGGCTCCTACAATACTGTTATCGCCTATAGTAACGTTGCCAATTACCTTGGCCCCAGCATTAATAGTTACGCCATTGCCCAAAGTAGGCATGTCTGTATCGTTGGAGTAGCCAATGGTTACTTGTTGGTTTATCCAACAATTATAGCCAATTGATTTAGCCGCAATGATGGTTGCAAAACCGTGCTGAATAAACAAACCTTCACCAATGTTATCGGCATAAATATACAACGACGACAATTTGGGGCAGATGATATTCAAAAAAACCTTCCAGATACCCACCCGCTTATAAAACAAGTTCCTGAACTCAGGAAACGAACCTAACAAATGCACTAACCCTATGGTATGACCATAAGGCAACCCGAATACCTTAAGCCAGCGCTCAATATCCGACTTAATTAATTCTTTGTTTCTGTGAACGCTAAACACCAGGATATGCGGCGAACACCTGATAAATTCAAAAAAAAGCTTAATCCAGTAAAGTTTTCTTTTCATACCTGTTATGAGCAACCAAGTTCATCAAAAACGGGAGATTAATCTAATATTTATTGCAATAGTTAACTACACACTGATAAACAAATCGTTACCTCATCATGATGTTACAGATTACTGTATTTGCAAGCAACGAGTATTAACTAACTTTGACAAGCTTTTTTGATAAATTATGAATAAACGTTTTATGGCAGTTTGGCTTGGTGCGGCGCTGCTATCGGCCTGCAGCCCTACTCAAAAAATGGTAAATAATGCGTCGGTTTCAACCGTCAACAACGGCAAAGTATGGTCGTCGCTCTGGCAGCAAAGGGCAGCCGAATACCGGGCATTGTGCTTTCAGGCCTACAATCTGGCCCAATTACGCTTAGACGATGCACTAAAACAACCAGGCAGCAAACCACTGGCTGTAGTAA
>CAJYSL010000401.1 GCA_913777515.1 uncultured Mucilaginibacter sp. | reverse complement strand
GGTAAAATGCTGCAGGTATTTATTCCGTTGATAATTTTGGTGCTAATCGTTTTATTAGCGCAGCATTTATGAACGAGCGTGTACAGTATCTACAAACTATAGTCCCTTTTAACCAATTACCTTTAGAGGTGCTGCAAGGCCTGGCCGACCAGCTACAGGAGGTAAGCTACAAAAAAGACACGGTAATTTACCAGCAGGAGTCAACCAAGCTTAAAGGGGTAGACATCATTGTAAAAGGCGAATACGAATCCTTTTTTTACGATAGCGCACAAAATAAGCGACTGATAGAGCATCATACCGAAGGATTTTGCTTTGGTGGCGTGTCGATACTGCTTAACCGGCGGCAATCTATGCGTACGGTAATTGCCAAAAAGGGCACGCTGGTTTATTTTTTACACCGCAAAGATTTCAGGGCATTATGTAAAGCTTACGAAGATTTCTTCCTGTATTTCACTGCCGAATTTGGTAAGCGTATGCAGAATGAGGAATTTGTGCATTTCTTTAAACGCCCCGCCGCTTTTGAAGAAAGTTATCTGGCAGCCGACCAGGTGTACTCGCGTAAAATTGAAAGTGTAGAATACCGGCCTATTGTGCAGTGTACCGAAAGTACACCAATTTATAAAGTAGCCGCCAGTATGGCCACCAACAAAGTGAGCTGCTTGTTTGTAACAGATGAGCAAAAGCAGATTAAAGGGTATGTGACCGATATTACACTTCGTGATAAAGTAATTGCCCAGCAGCGTAACGCCGCCGACCCGGTAGGCGAGGTGATGGACAATCCTATCGTGAGTATTAATATTGAGGCCTACGTTTATGAGGCCATCCTGATGATGTTCAGCACCAAAACGCGTTATCTGCTGGTAGAGAAAGAAGGCGAGTACGTAGGCTTTTTGAGCCGCAACAAGTTGCTGAGCGAGCAGGCGCAATCGCCGCTGGTGTTTATACAGTCGGTAAAATCGGCTATGTCTGATGATGAGCTGAAGCGGAAGTGGGATTCGGTACCGCACTTTGTTAACCAACTGCTGGAGCGTGGGGTTAATGCACAAATTGCCAACCAGGTAATTAGCACCATTGCCGATACCATTGCCCAAAAGTTGATTGAAAGCGTAATTGAAACGGTTGGCGAGCCGCCTGCCAAGTTTGTATTTATGGTATTAGGCAGTGAGGGCCGTAAGGAGCAAACCTTTAAAACCGACCAGGATAACGCCATCATTTACGAAGACAAGGCTAACGAGCACCGCGAAGAGGTAAGGGCTTATTTTTTGGAGTTTGCCGAGCAGGTGTCCGGCCGGTTAAATTCTATTGGCATAGCTTATTGCACCGGTGGCTTTATGGCGCAAAACCCTAAATGGACGCACTCTCTGTCGCACTGGAAGCGTAATTACCTGAACTGGATGGCCGAATCGCTGCCCGAAACGGTTATTAATTTTTCAACATTTTTTGATTGCCGGTTTGTGTATGGCGATGCCGGTATTATGGACGAGTTGCATGCCTTTTTAAACGAAGAGCTGCAAAAGCCCATGGATAAGCTGTTCCATAACATGGCTGTTAATGCATTACAGTATGAGCCGCCGCTTACCTTTTTTAATACCATCCGCACATTTACCAAAAACAAGCGCGAGGTATTTGACATCAAAAAAGCCATGACACCTATTGTTGATTTGGTGCGTGTTTACGCCCTGAAACACCGGGTGTTTGAAGTAAATACCGGCGAACGGATGAAAGCCCTGCGCCAGTTGGATGTGTTTTCGGAAACGGCTTACCACGAGCTGTCTCAATCGTATTACTTTTTGATGAGTATGCGTTTGAAAAAACAGGCTACCCAAATTATCTACGACAAAACCGCACCTGATAATTATATCGACCTGTCGGGGCTGACCAAGATTGAACGGGTAACCCTGAAAGAAATATTTAAGGTCATCGGCAATTTTCAATCTAAAATAAAAATGGATTTTACCAATAGTATTCTTTAATACTGCCTTAAACGTTTGCTTTCAGTTTAAGCCTTTGCTTACTATAGTCAATCAGGGCAGCATACTGCATTAAAATATCACCGCCTAATACGCCCAATACCTGCGGGTGATTAAGCTGCGCATAGGCTTGGTTAATGTTGGATAAATCAAGCACGGCAACCTCAAAATCAGGTAGCTTAAGTTTACCAATTTTAAACTCAGGGAGTATGGCGGTGTATGATTCCATGTCGAGCGTGCCCAAGCCAGCCGAAAGCCTGTTGGTAGATTGCACCGTGATTCTTTTATCGGCCTCCAAAAGTAACTGATGGTCAAACACGGTTTTTGAGGCGCCTGTGTCCAGCACTACTTTATAATTCTTTTTATAAATTTTTACGTTCACCAACAAGTGGTAGCCGTCTCCTTGCAAGTCAATAATTTCGAGAGGGATGTTTATCGTCATAATTCGGCCCAACGGGCTTTATTCTTTTGGGCCGGCAAGTTACTCAAAGCTTTCAAAACAAAACGGGCTGCCTGGTAACAAGCAGCCCATTTTTATATTCTAAATTGATGTTAGAATGGATAGCCGATAGCTAGGTTAAATACCACTTTATCTTTAGCAGTATCTGAGTTGTAAGGGCGCGATAGTGGGAAACCAAAATCGGTACGCAGCACCAGCACGCTGGCATCAAAGCGTAGACCGGCACCAACGTCGGTAGCTAACTGCTTGTAAAAGTTTTTATTGAAGGTACCGCCGGGTAGGGTAGCGTAGCTTTTGGCATTCCAAACGTTACCGGCATCAAAAAATATAGCTCCGTACACAATGCTGAATAAGTGAGGGCGGTATTCTAAGTTAGCCTCCAGCTTTATATCGCCCGATTGGTCGCCTATAAACCCATTAGGGTTAGCTGCCAGCGGATTGACAGTACCCGGGCCGATTGAGCGTGCACGGAAACCACGTAAACTGTTAGCGCCGCCTATAAAAAACTGCTGGCTGTAAGGTAAAATGGTAGAGTTGCCGTAAGGTAAACCTGCACTGGCAATCAGCCTGGCTGCTACGGTGCTTTTAGGGCCGAGTTTACGGAAAAACCTGAACTCGTTTTCGAGCTTCACATATTGGTTATAAGCCGTACCAAACAAAGTTTTAACCTTGCCGCCTATAGTATCGGCCCCGCTCAGGATACCTAACAAATTACCCGACAAACCCACCCGGCCGTTATAAAAAACGGTATTGGTCCGGTAAGTTTCGGTAGTGTTGGTGTAGGTATAGCTGTAAGTTGGGCCAAAGGTAAATTGCGGCTCAATCACGTGTTTTAAAGCCGGGTTGGGCGTAGTACGAATACTGTCGCGATATATCTGACTAACGCTTGCCGGTTTAACGTAAGTTACACTCAGCAAATTCAGTTCGTGAGATTTGTGCGCATTTTGCCGCCATTGGTAACCAAATGAACCGTTGAAGGAGCTTAAATTATAGAGCTGACTACGGTTAATGATGGAATAGCCTAAACTTGCATTGGTACGTGGAATAAAGGCATTATCGGCCTTAAAATTAAACGGACTAATAAAGCGCGGCCACGACAGCGTAGTTTGAATACCCACTTGTGATAGCGCATAGCCGCCGTTGCTTGCCGCAATTTGCCCATCGGTGCTACCAAACAGTGTAACGGTCAGCGCTTCGGCACCTTTAAACGCGTTGCGGTGGCGCCAGTTAATGTTTAGCTGTGTACCATTATAATTGGCAGACGTGGTGCGCACCAAAGCATCAAACGACAGCGTTTTACGTGGGTATTGTGTTAAAAAGTAAAATACGTTGAGTTTAGATGAATCAGTAGAAACGTCTTCAAAGCGATTTTTTACAAACTTAAATGGTCCTAACTCAATGAAGCGGTTGAGCGAGTTGTTATGGTCGGTGCGGTTGTAAAGTTCGCCGGGGTGCAGCAAAACGGTGTTTTTAAACACAAACGGTCTAACCGTGCGCCGTCTGCGGTCAACTATATTGTACCAGCGATACGCTTCGGCCGAATCCAGCCTCAAAGCCGTATCACGCAGCGAATAGTTAGGATAAACGTAAATTTTGTTAATAGTATATTGTTGCCTTGCCCGGTTGCTCACCTCATCTTTCACCTTCATGTTAGCATCAATCAGGTGCCCTGCTATGGTTGTATCGTAGGCGCTAAAAATCAGGTCTTCGGGCGCAAAGTAGTAAAAGCCTTTCTCCTTAAGTCTGGCGTCAATCCTTAAACGTTCGGCTTTAATGTTATCCAGATTGTATTGGTCGCCCTTCTTTAAAATCGTTTCGGCCGCAGTTGCTGCCAGGGCCGTATCCAGCGGCGTGCTTCCGGTCGGGAAATTGATGTTGCGGTAGTGGTATGACGGGCCTGCACTAACGGTATAAACCGCTTTGGCAGTCCGGTTTTTACCAACCGTATCGCCGCTTACCTGTGCCTGGAAATAACTGCGGTTTTGCAGCCTGTTTTGCAAGATACTGCTGTTTTGGGTCAAGTCAACGCTGCTGGCTAAAACAGGTGGCTCGCCAAATTTAGTATTAAGCCAATGTTTCAGCCCTTTAGTTTTAGTGGTGCGTGTTTTTTGATATACATATAATTTAAAACGGAAAGGGCCAATTTTGCTGTTAGGTTGCGGGCGCAATAAGCCCTGCAGGTCACTTTTTAAAATGCTCTTTTCACTTTTGGGCAAATCTTTATCCGTAAACTGTATCTCGGCACCGGTGTACAGCTTCTGACCAGCAGGCAAATCTTTGGTGGTGCTGCAGGCACTCGCAAATAAAGCCAGGATGATTAATGAATAGGCTAAGTTTTTAGTCATTGGTTTTTCTGGTCGAATCAGCGGTCTGCTTCGGTTCGTCGGCAGGCTGTAATTCTTTTTGTTGTTGTTTTTCTTTTTCTTTCTGCTCTTGCTCTTCGCGTTTCTTTCGGCGCAGTGCAGCTTTTTCTTCGCGGCTGTTTTTAGAGAAAATCTCTTTAAAGCGGTTGTAATCCACATTGAGGGTAAAGCCCACGCCGGTTTCAATTACCTGGCCCTGTATCACCATGTATTGGTCGCGGCGGTAAGCCCGCAGCATATAGCGGCCATCTTTCGTAAGCCGGTAATTTACCGACACGTTACCTGCTATGGTGCTCGACCGTTGCCCTGGCTGTTGGCGTCCCTCTAACTGGAAGTTGTTGCCTACCGTAACCGTCAACCGGTCGTTCAGGAAGCGTTTAGACAAGCCCACATTCAAATCCGTTCGGTTTTGCTCAACCCCGGTAGAGTAATCCTGGCCCGATTGTAAGTCAAAGTTTAAGTCGAAACCTGCAATCATATTGCCGGCCAACTTATTTAACTGGCTTGATAATAAGCTGCTCACGCTGTTACGGATAGTACCCTGTATGCCTCCGCTACCGCCCTGACTTTCGAAAGGATTATCGCCCACAAAGTGGCCCAGTACCAGTACACCCAACACCTGTTTGTTCATCTCATTCGGGTCACGTCTGATTTGCGTTAAGCGGGTGTTAACCGCATCAACCACGGTTTGCGGTACCGTGTAGTTACTATCAGGTAAAACAATGTCAAAGCTTATTTTAGGCGTAAGCAACTGGTCCTTCATGTTCAGATTGACGTTAAACGGAAGGCGCTGTTTGTAAACAGTACTTGCTGCATCTGTTCCGCTCGAGTAATCTTCCACTAAGTCAATCGGAGGCACATTAGCTACATAAACGGCGGTCAGGTCAACAGTGGCATTGGTAGGGTCACCATTCCACACGATGCTGCTGCCTCGTTTAAATCTAAACAAACGGCTCACCGGACCATAAGATAACTGGTACGAGCCTTGGTCAACCACATAGGCACCGGTTAAGTTGATTTTGCCGCTTGGGTCTATACCAGCGCTCAACTGGGCATCGCCTTTAATGTGAACCACGTCACCGTTGCGGTCATCAATAACAATATTAAAATTGGCGTTTTTACTTACCCTTAGTGTGGCATTTAAGTCCAGCCCGGTAACCTCAGATTTACGCAAAGAATCGAGCCGTTTAGCAACCAGTATCGAATCCAGGTTAGGCTCCTTACTCACAAATTCTACCACGCCTTTACGGTCTTCGATGCCTGGGTCGGTAGTTGGCAGCACAAACGTCATGTCGGTTTTATCATTAACGGTAATGGTGGCATCCACAATGGGTTTGCTCATATCACCGCGAATTTTAATCCGGCTGTCTAAATACAACTGACCATAAAAAAGCTTGTTATCTGCACGGGTAGAGTTAACCGCCCTGAAGTTGTCTGTCCGTAAGTCTAGGCCAAAGCTAAAGTCAGTATACGTTTTAGTGTAAACTGCACCAGTTATCACGGCTTTATTACCGGTAGAGTCTACCAGTGTAAAGTCGTTGAAGCGTATACCTTCGTTGTTTAAACTAATGCTTTCGTTAGGCATGGTAAAGTATGAGTTCAGCATCGATACGTTGAAGCCAACGCGGTTAAACTTGATGTCGCCGCGTACATTAGGCGCACTGGTAGTGCCGGTAATTTTAAGACCACCGGTAATGTTACCGCTTGCCCGCCTGATGTTGCCAAAGCTAAAGCCTTCAATGCTTTTCATGCTCAGGTTTACAATGTCCAGATTCATGTCCATGCTACCGGGATTAGGGCCGCCGGTGTAGTATAAGCCTTTTAAATCAACCTGGTTGCCTTTGCCGGTAATGCTCACATTTGCTGCATAAGCATTGGCGGTCTGGTTATTTACTTTGATATCAACATTGCCTACCGTGTCACCTCTAAAGCTAAAGTTGCCCACATTCATATCTGCCACAAAAACGGGTGAGGCCTGCAGGTTGCTGGCTACTGCGCTACCGTTGATTGTGCCGCCCACCAGCAATGTATCTTGCTGAGCCAAACGGGTAAGCGTTTCAATCCGGAAATTGTTGAATTGTAACGTTAATGGTGCGTTTAGTTGCTGCGGATTGCTGTTGATGCTCAACACCTGGTTGTTATTGGTAATGGCAAAATCGCGGGCCAGGATGCCTTTACTACCAAATTGCAAGGCATTGTTGGGGTTAACCGCCCAGTCCATATAATCAAGCAGTAGTCCGTTTTGCAAAAAGCTAAATTGGTACTCGTTTGGTAGCACACTGAAAACACCTGCAATACGATAGCGCTCTTTTTTGGCCGCATCGCGTACTTGCAGGCTTAAATTAAGCTTGTCGTTTTGAGCGTTACCCGTTAAGCTTGGATAAAGCAGTTTAAGGCTTGAGCCTACCTGTATCTGGTCGAAGGTGAGGCTGTAGTTAAGCGCATTGTTGGTGTTGATGTTAAGTTTGCCATTGATGATAACGTTAGTGCCATACACAATGCGTGGCATCGAGCCGTTAACTAATAGTAAGCCGCTCTGGCTATCAAATCTGCCGTTAATTAATACCGGGTCAAGCTGCTTTAAGTCGGGCACAAATTGCGTAACCAGCGGTGTTTTAACAACACGCAGGTCAAAGTTAAATTGCTGCGGCGAATACGGTGGCGCTTTTGCCGCTTTACGTTGAACGGCCGGCGCTGCAGCCAGTGCCGTATTGAAGTACTTGTTAATATTATCCTGCAGGGCTGTACTTATTTGGGTTAGTTTATACTTACCGCCCAGGTGCGCGCTTAAGAATGGGGTAGTTAAACGCAGGCTGCTGCTATCAGCATTGGCTGTTGATTTCAGGCTCACCGTGTCCAGCGGAATGCGCTGCCCTTTATTTACCACCAGCATGTTGGTAACCAGCACGCTACCATTCAAATAATCTGGGTCGGCAGTAGGCAAATCGGCCACAATCTTGCCATGAAAGCGCATATCATCCTTCACAAAGCCCAGTTTTTGCAGGTTAATGCTGTCAATCATTGCTGTCGCTTTTACCGACGGATATTTTTTGTTCAGGTTAGCTGCCGCATCCAGGCTGAAGTTAATATTAGGGTCGCGCATACGGGCATTGGCTACGTAGCTCCCGTTGCGGGCGCTGCCTTTAGCTACCAGGTTACGGTAGGTATAGCCCTGTATTTGTGCACTCGTTACGTTAGCATTAAACTTCACATTCAAGTGCTTAGGGTCTGCGCCCGAGCCTTCAATGTTGGAGGTAAGCGTTAAGCGGCCAACGGTTTGAGGCTGTTTAATGAGCGCGCCGGCGTTTAGGTTATTGGCTTTTACCTTAGCCGAGTAACCTATTTTATTGATGTTGTTAGCGTTTTTAACATTGGCTGTTAAATCCAGGTTGCCATAGCTCGAGCGCAGGTTCATCTGCGTAGCCAAATTGGCCATGCTGCCTTTAAGCTTACCCTGTAAACTCATCCGTTCTGGTATACTCACTGCTGGCGGAATCGTTCCGCGTGGAGCCAGCCGGTAAATGTCGTTGCGGGTGGTAGTAAAGTCGGCCACGTTTACATCAAAGTAGGCTTTATTAATATCGGGCATGCCCCGTACAATACCCGAAGTTTTGATGTGCGTATTGGATAAACCGGATAGTTCAAAATTAGGAATGCGTAAGTCATTCACCTTGCCCATCACCCGGCCGTTGATGCGCAGTACGGCATTGGGCGTACTTTTAAACGGTTCCATGCTGGCCATGGTAGGCATCAGTAACAATACGTCACGCAGGGCCAGACGACTACCGTCCAGATTGGCATTAATACTCAGCTGGCTGATGTCTTTACTCAAGCTCTCAATGCTTGGGTACGATACCTCTAAATTACGCTGTAAAATAGTTTGCGGCGTAGCTACATATAAATCTTTTAGGTAAGCGCTTTTAGGCCCGTACATAAACTCGGTACGGAAATCTTTTAAGTTAAACCCGCTTTTGTCGCTAAACGTAAACTGGTTTACTTTGCCCGATATGGTGTCAGTTGTATAATTCAGGTTAGTAATATCCGTACTCAGGTTCTTAATATCCATGTGGTTAAAGTCGATACCGCGGCGCAGTGGAGGCGTGGCATCGTTATCAAACCGGATGTCATTATTAGATAAACTGATTTGACTGATATTGGCCCGCCATGGCATCGTGCTCTTAGGCGCTGTAACCAGGGTGTCGAGCTTTTTGGCGCCTTTTTGCACTGCTTCAACTACTGATTGTGGTTTGGCCAGTCGTAAATGAGCCTTGGTGTCATTCAGCGTAAAGCTTTTGACGCCTATCCGTTGGTTTTTCAGGTCTATCTTATCCATTTCCACCAGCAGTTTACCTAAGGTGGTTACAGTCGACATTTCGTTGGTGCGATAGTCTACTTTAATCTTGGCCAAATCGATAGTGCCCAAGTCCAGCTTTAGGTTAAGCGGGGTGGTAGCTGTATCAACGGCATTTGTTTGTGCAATGCTCGAGCCTTTTGGTGTTTGAATGATGCGGGTATTAACATCCGATACCGTGATTTTAGGAATGGCAAAGCGCATACTGTCCAGGTCGAACGTTTTAATGCGTGTATCAAAGTGGCCGAGCCAAAAGCGCACGTCGTTACCGGTGGTCACATCTTTATAGGCTAAGTTAATACGGTCCAGAATCACCTTATCTATCGAAAACTTCATCGTCGAGGTGGTGTCCTGGGGCTTGGGTTCCTTTTTTTGCTCGCCGGCAAACGCCTTTATAATATAGTCGAAGTTAAAGGTACTGTCGGGGCCACGGTTTATTTTGGCTGTAATGCCCTGCAGGTTAATTTCGTTAATCTCTACTTTTTTGTCGAGTAGTTTCAGCAGGCTTATGTCTACCTTCAGTTTATCGCCCGCAATCAGGGTGTCGCGTTTTTGGTCTTCAAAGTAAACATCCTCTAAAACGAGCAGTTTAGGCAGGCCCAGGGTAATGTGGCCAATTTCAACTTTGGTGTGTATTTTTCCTTCCAGAAAGCTGACAGCTTTATTTTTGGCGAATTGCTGTACGGCCGGTACCTGTATCAAAACAAATACAAGCAACACCAAAAAAATGACACTCGCAACTATCCAAAGTATGGTTTTTAAAGCTATACGTCCAAATTTTTCCAATTTATGTGAGTTTTCGTGATGTAGATGATGCAGTG
>CAJYSL010000400.1 GCA_913777515.1 uncultured Mucilaginibacter sp. | reverse complement strand
ACGCATGCACATACGCTGGTTGATGACGTGCCAGAAGAAACCAAGCAAGACCGTGTAGATGCCATTATGGAACTGCAACAAGGTATCTCGTATGAAAAAAATCAGGAGAAAGTTGGCCATACCTATAAAGTACTGATTGATAAAATTGACAATGGTTACCTCACCGGCCGTACTGAGTTTGACTCGCCCGAAGTAGACAACGAAGTTTTAATTGATGCCACTCAACAATATGCTACCGTAGGCAGTTTTGTTAACGTAAAGATTGATAGTGCTGAAGACTTCGACCTTTATGGACAAATTGTAAAATAACGTATGCAAACCGGGGCATTTTAAATAATGCTTCTACTTTTGAAGCCATGGACGCTACCTGTATAGATTATCAACAAACCGGCTATTTCTCTAAAACGTTAACCGACTATTTAGAGGGCGTGCCCGAGCTGAAATCTTTTTACAGCTACCGCCCCACCCTTAAAGGCTTTGCCGAACTTTTAGAAAACAAAAAGGTTACTGCTAACCGTAACCTACTGGCCCAGGTACTTTCCGGGCAATACAGCAAACCGGGTAACCCCGAAATGCCGTACCTCAACACAGTACAAGCTAACATTGATTTACTAAAAGACGACAACACGTTTACCATAACCACAGGGCACCAGCTTAATGTGTTTACCGGCCCGTTATACTTTTTATACAAGATTGTAACTGCCATTAAGCTTTGCCGTGAACTGGAAGCGGCCTTCCCGGATAAAAAGTTTGTACCGGTGTATTGGATGGCCTCAGAAGACCATGATTTTGCTGAGATTAATTACACCAACATCGGGCAAAAAAAAATACAGTGGAATGAGCCTGTAAGCGGCGCCACCGGGCGCTTGGCCATCAAAACTTTTCGCGAGTGCCTTAACCAGTACAAAGGTATTTTAGGTTTGGATAACCACGCACCAGAATTGGCCCAGATTGTAGAAACGGCTTATGGCTCGCATAAAACACTGGCCGATGCTACCCGTTACCTCGTAAACGCCTTATTTGGGCAATATGGGTTGGTTGTAATTGATGCTGATGATAGCCGATTGAAGCAAGAGTTTGCAGGTATCATTAAACGGGATATTACAGAGCAAAACAGCTTTAAGCATATCACGGCCAGCAGCGAGTTACTGCAAAACTTGGGTGTACATACACAAGTTAATCCGCGCGAGATTAACTTTTTTTACCTGACCGATAACATGCGCGAGCGCATTGTGCAGGAAGGTGAAAACTTCGAAGTACTCAACTCCGATATTCGCTTTACCAAACAGGAACTCGAAAAGGAAATCGATGAACACCCGGAACGCTTTAGCCCCAACGTAGTGATGCGCCCTATGTACCAGGAGTACATACTGCCTAACCTGGCTTACATCGGCGGCGGTGCCGAGATAGTTTACTGGTTGCAACTCAAAGCAAACTTTGATTTTTATCACATTGATTTCCCGGTTTTGATTCTACGTAATTCGGGTTTAGTCATTCGCAAAGAAGCATCAGCCAAAGTGCAAAAAATGGGATTGAGCGCGGCGCAATTATTTAAGGATGCTGACAGCTTAAAAAACGAGTGGGTAAAAAAACATACCCAACACGACTTGTCGCTTAAAGAAGAATGGCGCGAACTGCAGTGTATTTTTGAGAAGCTAAAACTGCGTGCACACAAAATTGACCCAACTTTGGGCCCATCGGCCAGCGCCGTGCAGGCCCGGTTAAAACACGCCATCAATAACCTCGAAACTAAACTTATAAAGGCCGAAAAGCGTAACTACGAAACGCATTTACGCCAGATTGAAGCCATTAAGCAGGAAATATTCCCAAAGAATAGCTTACAGGAACGCAGCGAAAACTTTGGCCTGTTTTACGTAAAATGGGGACAGGTTTTTATTGATGAATTAATCCGCTTGTTTAACCCGCTCGATTTTAAGTTTACCGTACTTTCAGAATAGCTCTTTGTAAATTTTGAGTTGCGTATTGTTGTACCCGCGTTTGTCGGTTGCTATAATCATTACAATAGCATAGTTTTACCGCCTATGCAAAATGTCTATCCCGAAGCTACTTTACGGAAGTTTACCCATGATGTTTTTATTGCTATAAGCTGTAGCGAAGAACATGCCCGGCTGGCTACCGATGTGTTACTCAAATCGGATTTGCGTGGTATTGACTCACACGGCGTGGCCCGCCTGAGCGGCTATGTACGCCTTTGGGAAAAGCAGCGTATCAACGCTACACCCAACATCCAAATAGTGCACGAAACGCCTACTACGGCTACGGTAGATGGAGATGCCGGGCTTGGACTGGTGGTGGCTCCCTTTGCCATGCAGGTAGCTATTAAAAAAGCCCAACAATACGGGTCGGGTTGGGTATCGGTGCGCAACTCCAACCACTTTGGTATTGCCGGCTATCATGCCTTGATGGCCGTTGAACAAGATATGATAGGTTTTGCCATGACCAACGCCAGCCCGTTGGTAGCTCCTACTTTTACTAACGAACGTTTGTTGGGTACCAATCCGATGTGCTACGCCTTCCCAGCCGGTAAATATCCTCCCCTTATAGTTGATATGGCCACTTCGGCGGCGGCCAATGGCAAGCTTGAAATTGCCCAGCGCTCGGGCAAAGCAGTACCCGAAGGCTGGATACAGGATGCCACCGGGCAATACACTACCAACCCGCATGCGCTTAAAACAGGCGGCGCTCTATTACCCCTGGGCAGCGACCGCGAGCATGGAAGCCACAAAGGCTTTGGGTTAAGCGCTACTGTAGACATATTATCTGGCGTGTTATCCGGCGCTAATTATGGCCCCTGGGTACCGCCATTCGTAGCGTTTATGGAACCGTCAGCAAATCCACCAGGGCAAGGCATTGGTCACTTTTTAGGAGCGATGCGGGTAGATGGCTTTCGGCCGGCTGATGATTTTAAAGCTAACCTGGACAACTGGATTGAGCGATTTAAATCGGCCAAAACCGTAGACGATACACAGAAGGTAGTCATCCCCGGAGAGCCGGAACTCGAGGCAGAGCAGGATAGAAAAACTCACGGCATACCACTGGTACAAGCAGTGGTTGATGACTTGAACACACTCGCCGACAGATTCGGATTACAAAGGCTATAAAATAACCGAATTTTCCTTTAAGCAGCCAATTTTTATGGCTTACAAAAAAGGCCGGTAAGTTACATTGAACTCACCGGCCTTTAATACTATTTATGATGCCTTAAAGCGACAAAATATCTACAATACGCAGCAAGTTAGCGTCTACTTCAGTATTATGCTTAATAGCATTCTCGAACGGTGTGTAAGAGATTTGATGGTTGATGATACCAATCATCTCATGGCTATGACCATTCAGTAAAGCTTCTACAGCAGCTACCCCTACCCGGCTGGCCAATACGCGGTCCATACAAGTTGGGTGACCACCACGCTGCATATGCCCTAATACAGAAACGCGGGTATCATAGTTAGGATACTTTTCTTTAACCAAGCGGCCAATCTCAAAAGCTCCACCGGCTTCTTCACCTTCAGCAACAATTAAAATCTTGGATGATTTGTCACGACGGCCTTGCTCCAAACGCTGATAAAGCGCTTCGAGGTTGGTTTTAGTTTCCGGAATCAGGATAGCCTCAGCACCCGATGCAATACCGGTACGCAAAGCAATCAGACCCGAATCGCGGCCCATTACCTCTACAATAAATAAACGGTCGTGCGACTCAGCCGTGTCACGAATTTTATCTACCGCTTCTACTACGGTATTAATAGCAGTATCATAACCAATAGTGAAATCGGTTCCCTGCAAATCGTTATCAATGGTGCCTGGTAAACCTACAATCGGAATCCCAAACTCGTTACTGAATGTTTTAGCGCCGGTAAAAGTACCATCGCCGCCGATACCTACCAAAGCATCAACGCCATAACGTTTTAATTGCTTGTAAGCCTGCTGACGGCCTTCGGGCGTACGAAACTCCTCGCTGCGTGCCGTTTTAAGTATAGTACCGCCACGTTGCACAATGTTGGCTACCGACCTGCGGTCCATCGGAAATAAGTCACCGCTAATCATGCCCGCATAACCGCGGCGTATACCCGTAACTTCCAGGTTATAATATAAAGCTGTACGTACTACAGCCCGTATTGCTGAGTTCATACCGGGCGAGTCACCACCCGAAGTATAAACCCCGATATTTCTAATTTCTGCCATTGTTTTTCTCATAAGCGGCCTTGCCGCTATCTAAAAATTCAATATAATTATTAACGTCGTACTTGGCGCCTTGCGGAGGTACCAGTGTTTCGCCTTTTGCATTTACGATAACGTAATACGGCTGCGAATTTACGTTAAATTTCGAAGCTTCATAATCGCTCCACTTATTACCTAACGTTTTCACCTTTTTACCACTGAATTTAGATACGTATTGCTCGGCAGCGGGCAATTCCATTTTTTCATCCACATAAAGCTCCAGCAATACAAAATCATTAGCTAAACGCTTGTGCACTTCAGGGTCTGCCCAAACATCCACCTCCATTTTACGGCAGTTGGGGCAATTCCAACCCGTAAAGTCAATCAGCACCGGTTTATTCAATTCTTTCGATACTTGCAACGCCTGCTCATAATCGTACCATTCATCCAAGCCTTTATGCTTGCCGCGTGTGAACAGGCTCTCATATTTTTTTTCTTTGATGGAGGTTACCTGGGCTTTTTCGGCAGGTGCACTGCCCATCAGGTTGGTCAGGTCAAAATCCTGCGTGGCTGGCGGCGGTAAAAATCCGCTGATAGATTTAAGCGGCGCACCCCATAAGCCCGGAATCATGTACATCACAAAGGCGAACACAATAACGGCTAAAAAGGTACGCGGTACCGAAACGTATGGCAAATCGCTATCGTGCGAAAATTTGATTTTACCAATCAGGTACAGTCCCATCAAAAATCCTAATGCAATCCAGATAGATAGGAATATCTCACGGTCGAACCAGTTCCAATGGTAAGCCAAATCAACGTTTGATAAAAACTTAAGTGCAAAGCCCAGTTCCAGAAAGCCTAAAACCACCTTAACACTATTTAACCATCCACCCGATTTAGGTAACGATTTTAAAGCCGAAGGAAATAAGGCAAACAAAGTAAACGGAACCGCTAGCGCCATAGAGAAACCAAGCATACCCAAAGCAGGCGCCAAACGCTCACCTTTAGAAGCAGCTTCTACCAATAAGGTACCGATGATGGGACCGGTACATGAAAACGATACCACCACCAAAGTTGCCGCCATAAAAAACAAGCCGGCCAAACCGCCCTTATCCGAGCTCTCGTCGAGCTTATTGGCTAATGAGCTGGGTAAGGTTAACTCGAAAGCGCCCAGGAATGATGCCCCAAACACAATCAGCAGCAAGAAAAAGAAAAGATTAAATATACCGTTAGTGGCCAGTGCGTTTAAAGCGTCAGAACCAAAAAACAAGGTAATCAATAACCCTAACGATACATAAATCACAATGATAGATACGCCGTAAATAATGGAATGCATAATGCCCTTACTGCGCGAGCCCGCCTTTTTGGTAAAAAAGCTAACGGTTAGTGGCAGTAACGGATAAATACAAGGCATAACCAACGCGGCAAAACCACCCAATAAACCGGCAACAAAAATTTGCCACAACGTTTTGGGTTTCTCGGTTTCTTTTACACCAACAGCGCCGGCGGCTTTAATAGCGGTGGGTGTTGCTGCCTTATTTACGGTAGTATCGGGTTTAGCCGGCGTCATGTCGGTAAACTCGATGTCGGCTGTAGATATGGTGTCCGTCTTTTGGGTGGTACTGGCTAAAACGTTTATAGGTTTAAACAAAGTTAAACCTATAAATAAACTTATTAAAATTACTATAGCCGAACGGCTGTATCTTGCTTTCATTATTTGAAGCCGCTATTTATTTTATTGGAATGCTAAATTCAACTTCGTCCGGTGGCAGGCATTTATGGTCGTTACAGGTCATAAATTCCAGCTTTCCTTTTACTACATACGGTCCGGCACCTTTCAGCTTCACTTTTTGCTGAAACACTACCGATTTTTCAAAATAACCTACGTTCATTTTAAAGCTGCTTTCGTATTTCGTGATAGGCTTAGGCTCTACCGTTTTACCAATTAAGGTATAGTTTGCACCGGGAGTAAATGTAAACTTGGTGGGTTGCGGTCCGCCGTCTTTTAGATTTTGAGAATAAATATGCCAGCCTTCATCAACAGTAGCCTTAATCAAAACAACAGCCTCGGTGCTGCTTATTTTCTTTCCGGCATAGCTCCATTTTACAGGGTCTTCAATTTGTGCAAAACTTGCTGCGGCAAAAAATACCGCTACTAATGTCAATAGTATTCTTTTCATGGAAGGAATTATAGTTTGTTTAAAAATTCAATTTCTTTTAAGTTGTATGTATGCAATTGTCCGCCGTGCGCCACCTGCAGGCAACCAGCGGCATCCGTACCTTTAATGACACCTTCAAAAACCTGCTGCCCGGCTTTAAAACGGTGTGGTTCATCAAGCCAGTACAACGCCTGCCGGTAAGCATTTTGTATCTGACTCACCTCACCGTTCATAAGTTTAATATACCAACGCTCAATGTGGCTGCAAATTTGGAGCAATATATACTTTATATCATAATCTGTATGTAAGATTTGCTTCAGCGATGTTGCATTAGGAACCCAATCAGGAAAAGAAACCTGGTTGATATTAAGCCCGATACCAATAACCGAGCTTTTTATTTTACTGCCCTGCACCTGGTTTTCAATCAAAACCCCACCTAACTTTTTATCACCCACATAAACATCGTTCGGCCATTTCATTTTCAGTTGGTCACCTATCATGGGGTGCAGTGCTTCATGTATACCAACACTTACAGCACTGGTGAGCAAAAACTGGTCTTTGAGCGGTAAAAAGGTGGGATAAAGTACCAAACTAAACGTTAAACTTTCGCCTTTGGCGCTGTACCATTTGTTTTGCTGCTGGCCGCGGCCGGCTACTTGATCTTCTGCCATAATGACCGTTCCTTCGGGCACTGGCTCAGATTTTGCAAGCATTAATTTAAGAAATGTGTTTGTAGAGTCAACTTCTTTCAGGGTTACAAAATTTTGTCCAACAAATAGTCCTG
>CAJYSL010000399.1 GCA_913777515.1 uncultured Mucilaginibacter sp. | reverse complement strand
TAGCGTATACTCGCCGCTACGCAGCAATTCGGGGTGCAACCTTAAAATGTATTTCCCGGTTGTTTTTACTTCGTAGTTTAATACCAAGCCAATGGTGTCAGCCGATGCGACTATTTTGCGGTCACCGGCGTCGCGCTCTTCCAGCAAGTCCATATAAATAGCAAAGTTTTGAGCCGGTTTTTTACTGAGGTTAATGTTCAGCTTTTGCCCTCGCTGAGCATTGAAGCGCAGCGCTGCGGCAGGCACTTTTTCTGCAGAAAAGTAGCCGGTTTCTTTATACGGAATGTCGATGTTTAAGGCGTTAGTAATACTGGTTTCGCTTTTTTGCAACCAAGTGCTGCCCATTGCCGAGCGGTCGAGCCCTGCATCTTTAAGGCGCTGGGCATAAGCATCGTGCGGCGACATTTTTTTAAAAAGCGCCATCGGGCCTTTATCGCTACATGAACTTAGGGCTACAAACAATGAAACGACGAGAATATGCTGGATGGATTGGCTAAATGTTTTCATGGTATTACTTAGCAGTTAAACCTTGCTAAACCACGAAAGTTTAAATTAATCCTTTTTCAACCGTTCTCCGGTGTTGTAGAGGTGTATAATGTCTCTGAGTTCTTTAAATGTAAAGCTTTCATCTTTGTAAAACTGCTCTAATACGGCCGGGTTATCAGCCAGCATTTGTACAAGTTCTGATTTACGTTCTTTACGGCTCTTCAAAGCCAATAGTCCGTTGGTTTTTAAATGCGTAAGTGTGTCGGTTCCCTTAGCAACATACCAGTCATACTTAGATTGGCTAAGATGAGTTTGCGGATTATAAGAAACCGTAATTTTTTCAAAAAGATTTATTTTGCCTTCTTCAATTATCGGCAGATATCTAAGCTTTTCATCAAGTATGGCAAGTTTGTTTGTATACTCTTCTCCTTGCCTGTGGTATTTTATAAACTGGCTTGGGTCAACATCCGAGTATTTAGAGGTTGTGTCGGTTCTATATTTCATTTTACTACTTAAAAAGACTTTTTTGAGCATACACTTTAAAGTGTCGCCCTTTACACTTACTAAGTAGTCATTAAGTACAGATTCTTGAGCTGTTGAAGAAAATTGCAAACCGAATAGCAAGCCGATGACAAGGAGGCCGGATTTTAACTTCATGTTGATAAGGATTATCTGAACTCCTAAAATATATTATTTTGGCAATTTCTGCAAATCCTCTGGTGTATCAACCGCTTGCGTTTCCAAATCGGTTTCTGCAATGCGGATGCGGTAACCATTTTCTATCCAGCGCAATTGTTCCAGACTTTCGGCTTTCTCGAGTGATGATATCGGCAGGCGGGTTACCTGCTGCAACACGTCCGACCGGAAACCATAAATGCCGATGTGCTTAAAGTAAGTAAAGTGCCTGAGCCATTCCTCCGGTTGGTGGCCGCGCAGATATGGGATAGCAGTGCGCGAAAAATAAATAGCTTCCGACAATTTATTGATGATTACCTTGGGCGAGTTGGCGTTAGTTAAATCGTCGGCTGCCGTAATTTTTTTTATCAGCGTGGCAATCTGCGTATCAGGGGTATTGAAACAGGCGGCTACCTTACTAATCTGTACCGGGTCGATGTACGGTTCGTCGCCCTGTATATTAATCACCACCTCGTATTCAGGATAATTGGCGGCTACCTCGGCGCAACGGTCAGTCCCGCTTTGGTGGTCGGGCGATGTCATCACGGCTTTGCCGCCAAAATCATGAATGTGGTTCAATATCCGCTCGTCATCCGTAGCTACAATAACGTCGTCTAAGCTTGGGCATTTCACACATTGCTCGTAAACGCGCTGTATCATTACCTTGCCGGTAATATCAACCAGGGTTTTACCCGGAAAACGGGTAGAGGCGTAACGTGCCGGTATAATGCCTAAGATTTTCATTCAGATATTGCAACTATAAAATGGGTTCGGTTTAATGCTATTAATTGTCGAAGCGCGATGGCAGACCTTGTGCCTTCATCTCCAAAGCCGAATCATATACTTTTTGTGCCAGTTCTTTTTTATAATCAATCAGGGCCTGGGCTAAATCTTCGTCGGCAGTAGATAATATTTGCGCTGCCAGTAAACCTGCATTCTTAGCAGCATTTAATGCTACGGTTGCTACTGGTATACCATTAGGCATCTGCAGAATTGACAATACAGAATCCCAGCCATCAATAGAATTGCTCGATTTTACCGGCACACCAATTACCGGCAAATGGGTAAGCGAAGCCACCATACCCGGTAAGTGCGCAGCGCCACCGGCACCGGCTATAATTACCTTCAAGCCACGCTCGGCAGCCGATTTGGCGTAATCAAACAAACGCTCGGGCGTACGGTGGGCCGATACGACGGTTATTTCGTAACCGGCGCCCAATTCGGTTAATATATCTGCTGCATCCTGCATTACCGGCAAATCAGATTTGCTGCCCATAATGATGCCTACCTTAATATCTAACATGTTGATTTATAATGAATGATAAATACTTAGCTGATTACCTTTAATGTTTGCTGTACAAAACGGGCCTTTTCAATGGCCTTCTCACGGTCATTATCAACAATGGTCACATGGCCCATTTTGCGGAAAGGCTTGGTGAGCGCTTTGCCATAAAGGTGGATGTAAACACCCGGGCTTTTTAAAACCTTTTCGATACCCTGGTAAACCGCCGGACCCTCGTAGTCGGCTTCGCCCAGTACGTTAATCATAATAGCGTTCGACAGGCTTTCGGTATTGCCTAACGGCTGATTAAAGATGGCACGCAAGTGTTGCTCAAACTGCGAAACTACATTGCCCTCAATGGTTTGGTGGCCGCTGTTGTGCGGGCGTGGTGCTAACTCGTTAACTAATATCTTACCGCTTTTGTCTAAAAACATTTCGACCGCCAGCAAGCCGACAATCTTTAAACTCTCGGCAATTTTTTTGGCAATGTCGGCAGCTTCCTGCTGTACTTCGAAGGGCAGGGTAGAGGGCGAGATTAAAAACTCCACTAAATTGGCTTCGGGGTTAAATTCCATCTCCACCAATGGGAAGGTAGACAGTTCGCCTTTTTCGTTACGAGCCACAATCACGGCAATCTCTTTTTCAAAGTCAACCCAACGCTCAATCAGGCTGGGCTCGGTAAACGCGCCTGCCAGGTACGATTCGTCCACCACCTTATATACGCCTTTGCCATCGTAACCGTCCCTGCGTAGTTTTTGAATATACGGAAACGGAATATTGCTTTGCGCTAATTGCTGAGCCGAAGAGATAACCTGGAACTCGGCCGTCGGAATGCCGTTTTCTTTAAAAAACTGCTTTTGTAAACCTTTATCCTGGATAAGCCTGATTACGCGTGCCTGCGGGTATACCGTAACGCCTTCGCGTTCCAATTGCTCCAGGGCATCAACGTTTACTTTTTCAATTTCGATAGTCAGCAGGTCAACCTTTTTACCAAAGTTGTAAACTGTTTCGTAATCGCTCAAAGAGCCCACTACAAACTCATCGCATAATTTACGGCAAGGAGCCTCGCGGTCGGGGTCGAGTACTTTTACCGTAACATTATAATTAATTGCCTGCTGGATTAGCATCCGGCCTAACTGGCCGCCGCCTAATATACCAAGCCGCAGATCGCCATAAAATGCTTTCATAATTAAAAGCTACAATTTTAGCCCAAATCTTTCAAAAAGCCTAAATCATTTTACCTAAATCAATATTGCCTGTTTAGCTGTATATTTGCCAGGTTTTATTACCACTATTAAATTACCCCGAATGAAGACAAAAATAGCAGTAGCCAAAGGCGATGGTATAGGTCCCGAAATTATGGAGGCCGTTTTAAACATATTCGAAGCCAATGAAGTGCCGCTCGAGTATGAGTTTGTTGAAATGGGCAAATCGTATTTTGATGCAGGCCATTCAACCGGTATGACCGAAGCAGCCAAGGCAACCATCGAAAATCTGGGTATTTTATTCAAAGGCCCGATGGAGACTCCAAAAGGCAAAGGCGTAAAAAGTATTAACGTTACCGCCCGCAAAGTTTGGAATACTTACGCCAACCAGCGCGACTTCCGCTCCCTGAATGGTGTTCAAACGGTTTTTTCTAAAGCCGGTATTAATATCAACCTCACTATCATCCGCGAAAATATCGAAGATACTTACGGTGGTATCGAGCACATGATTACTAACGATGTAGCCGTTGGTCGTCGTATTATTACCCGTCCCGGCTCTGCACAGGTAATCCGTTACGCGTTTGAGATGGCTCGCCGTAAAGGACTGAAAAAACTGGCTTGCGGTCATAAAGCCAATATCATGAAGCTGACTGACGGTTTGTTTTTAGAAACGTTTTACGAAATAGCTAAAGAATACCCAGACCTGCAGGCATCTGATATTATTGTGGACGACTTGTGTATGAAGTTGGTGAGCCATCCGGAAATGTTCCAGGCTATCGTATTAACTAACTTACAGGGCGATATCGTGTCCGACTTGTGTGCCGGTTTAGTGGGCGGCTTAGGCTTTGCGCCATCGGCTAATATTGGTGATAACATTTCTATTTTTGAGGCCGTACATGGTACTGCTCCGGATATTGCTGGTCGTAACATTGCTAACCCAACGGCTTTGTTGTTATCAGGTATTTCGATGCTGCGTTATTTGGGTTTAACAGCCCATGCCGCTACTATCGAGAATGCTCTGTTATATACTTTAGAAAAAGGCATCCACACTGGCGACTTTGGCGACCGCGCTACAAAATCGTCCAATACTACGGAGTTTGCCGAATGCATTATTGCGAACCTGGGTAAACACCCATCAGTTGGCGGTGCGCATGGCCAGCCAAATTTTGAGTGTAAAACCAATGCCGATTTTCAGCCGTCTAAAAATAAAATTACGGTTACCGACCCTGATGTAAAAGAAGAGATATTAGGTGTTGACGTTTTTGTGGAGTTTACCGGTCAGCCTAAAGAGTTAGCAGAAATTGCAAAGAGCAAACTGAACGATAAGTTTCAGCTCATTATGATATCTAACCGTGGTACCCAGGTTTGGCCTACCGGCTCAATTTACACCGAGTTGGTAAACCAGTTCCGTATCCGTTACGAAAAAACAGAAGGCATCACGCTTACTCAAAAAGACATCTTTAATTTAGCATCCGAAGTTTCTGATGCTGTTAAAGTAGGCTCGGTTGAGTTCTTGATGAAGTTCAATGATAAAATAGGTTATTCCTTAGCTCAGGGACAATAATCATCTATTGAAATTATAAACACAAGAGCGCTACTCCTGATGTGGATTAGCGCTCTTTTTGTTTTGGTGATTTTTTACAACAGTAAAATACTGTAAAACAAACAAGCCCCTTGTAAAAGATACAAGGGGCTTGTAATATAAAACTTTTTAAAAATTAGTTTACTAAATCTTCAACAGGTTTGTTAGATGAGTACATTAAAGCTTTGCTTGGCGACTCGGCAAAAATGATACACTCATTGTAGCTGCCGCTACCGATAGCTAAGGTTTTAGCTTCGCCTTTCATTAAAGGAGAGATTACAACCTGGTAGCTTTTAAATGGTTTTTTATATTGTTTGCTGATTTTAGCCCAAGCAGTGGTCATGGTTAACATATCGTCCTGACCTTTAACCAGCTTGCTGTATTGAGCCTGGTGCTTAGCGTAGAAATCGCGGAAGTTGGATTTCTCCATGAAGTCTTGCATAGCAGACATATAGCGTCTAAAATCTATACGGTTTAAGTCGATACGGTAATCAGTTTTTAAAACCAGGTCATTACGCTCGTTAATTCTGTAAGCGTATAAGCCATTACGGAAACGATCGAAGTTGTTGATGTCTTTTTTCAGCTCCTCGTTAAACATTTTAACTGCTTTGTGGTCTTTAAAAGCTGCAAAATGCTGGGTAACTTCGTTGTAATAAGCGCTGTTTTTGTTTAAAAGTTCTTTATCATTAGCGCCTGCGTCGGTTAATGCGAACAGAACAAATCCAAGCTCATTTGCTTCTGCTACCTCAGCAGTAACATGATTGGTATGAGTTTTGATGTGTTTGGAAGTGTAACGGGTTGCCACATCATCATATGTTTTGCAACCGGTGCTTAACATGCTGGCCGCACTTATCATTAGCGCGCAAACTAGGGGTGCTTTGTACATGAATTTCATACAGTTTCTTTGATTTTGTCTTCTTTTACGGTACGGATTTAAAATAGTTACAATTAATTATATCAAATATCGAATAAATATTTGATAAGAATGTTAACGCGACGCAAGTAAATTTATTTTGGCTTAATTTTTTTTCTATTAAAAAGAAATTAAGCTTTCGCTCTCAATTTTTTTCTGCAGTTCAATAATCGCTCCTATAAGCGCTTCCGGACGTGGCGGGCAGCCTTGTACATATACGTCAACTGGTATAACCCGGTCAACCCCCTTTACCACATGGTAGCCATGTTGCCAATACGGTCCGCCGCAATTCGAACATGAGCCCATTGAGATTACATAACGCGGTTCGGGCATCTGTTCGTATAAACGTTTTATACGTTCGGCCATTTTAAAAGTAACAGTACCTGCAATAATAATAACATCGGCCTGGCGCGATGATGGCCTCGGAAACACCCCTAAACGGTCTACGTCGTATGTAGAGGCATACATGCCCATCATTTCTATAGCGCAGCAGGCAATACCAAAACTTAAAGGCCAAATGGATGACAGGCGTGCCCAATTGAGCAAATCATTCAGTTTGGTAACAATAACGCCGCCTTCTTCATTCAGTTCCTGAGCCATTTCCAGTTTTTTTAAAAGTTGGTTTAAATGATGGTTTTTTTACAGCAACCGTTTCTGCTTTCAAAGTTGCGCCCGCCGAAGCTTCTGCAGTTTCTAACGTAAACTCTCTGGGCTTAAACGCGCCTTGCTGCTGGTTTATTTTATCGTAAAGGTTAAAAGGGATAGAAGTGTTGGTGGTCGGAATAATGGGTGCAGGCTTAATCCATTCCAAGTCTTTTTTGCGCCAAACATATATTAATCCTAATATTAATATACCGGCAAATACAAACATCTCAATTAGGGTAAAAACTCCCCAACGCTTGTCGGCCGCAATCAAATCAGGATTGGCATATACTGTCGCCCACGGAAAAATGAAAATCATCTCCACATCAAACAGCAGAAATATAAGGGCAATAACGTAAAAGCGACCGTTAAACGGAATCCAGGCGCTGCCAACCGGCTCCTCGCCGCATTCGTAAGATGATAGTTTTTCGGGGTTTGGTTTACGGGGGGCAATCATCCGGCTTAAAAACAGCGTCATACCCACTAAAACAAAGCCCGTAATCAGAAAGATAAATATCTTTCCAAATTCCGATATTTGCGAAACTTCGTCCATGTGTGCAAACTTAACAAATCAGCATCAATATGATGCTATAATAATCGGTGCAGGTGCCTGCGGGTTGATGTGTGCGGTGCAGGCCGGTTTTTTAGGTAAACGCACCTTACTAGTCGATAAAAATAACCGGCCAGGCGCCAAAATCTTTATCAGCGGCGGCGGGCGGTGTAACTATACCAACCTGCACACCACCGGGCAGCAGTTTGTGTCGGCTAACCCGCATTTTTGTAAATCGGCTTTATCGCAATGGACGGTAGACGATACCATCAGCTTTTTTGAAACCTATGGCATCACCGGCCAGGAAAAAACGCTGGGGCAGTTATTTCCCGAAAGCAATAAAGCCAAAGACATTGTTGCTGTATTTACCCAGCTATGCCACGAACTTGACCAAGCCATGTGGCTCAATACCGAGGTAAGTTCAGTAGAATTGCAAGGCGACGGGCAGTTTAAAGTGACAATGCTCCGTGATGGGAGAGCTATAGAGGTGATAGCGCCTAAAGTAGTGGTAGCATCCGGCGGTTTACCAGTACACAAACTGGGCGCTACTGATTTTGGATTAAAGCTGGCGAAGAATTTTGGACTAAACATAATTAAACCTGCACCCGCCCTGGTACCGCTTACCATTACCGGTAAAGACCAGGCCTGGTACGAGCAGCTATCAGGCAGCAGTATTTTTTGCAGGGTCAGTAATGATGAAATCAGCTTTGAAGAAAACATCCTGTTTACCCACTGGGGTTTAAGCGGACCGGCCGTTTTGCAAATATCTACCTACTGGCGGGCGGGGCAGGAGATTGAGCTGGACTTATTGCCGGGCCAAAATATCTTACAAATCATCCAGCAGGAGCGACAGGCCAATCCCAAGAAGGCGCTGCTTAGTTTACTGGCCGGGTTATACACCCGTAAGTTTGCAGAAGCTTTAAGCGGCCGTTTACCGGTGCATAAAAACCTGGCCTCATTATCTAAAGCAGATATAGAATTGATAGAGCAGGTTATCCATCACTTTGTAGTAAAACCCGCCGGCGATAAAGGCTACGACAAAGCCGAGGTTATGCGTGGCGGTGTAGATACCGCAGAGCTATCGTCAAAAACGCTGGAAGCCAAAAAAGTAAAAGGATTATTTTTTGGCGGCGAGTGTATGGATGTAACCGGATGGTTGGGTGGCTACAATTTTCAGTGGGCCTGGGCCTGCGGTTTTGTGATAGCGCAAAACCTGTAGTGATACCCGCATGTTGGGAAAGTTATTCTTTTTAATAAATTTGTAACCGCGCCGTTACAATGATTGCTCATCTTTTTTCTAATACCAAATTCAGGCTGGTTTGCCTTTTGTGGGTTGCTGTAAGTATATTTTGCTGGCAATACAAGTACTTTAATAATCGGTATAACAATTACAGCATATTTGCCGGGGTTTATCACCATACCGTTGCTCAAACCAACCTTTATAGCCAGTATCCTGCTGAGTATTATGATACTAATCACTATGGTCCGCTGTTTAGTTTGGTGGTAGCGCCTTTTGCCGTGATGCCTACCGGTCTGGGTTTTTTTTTATGGAACCTGGCCAACGCCGGTATACTCATCTGGGCCGTTACCTTGCTGCCTATTGCTAATAATCGCAAGATACTCTTGCTGCTTCTTACTTCTATTGAATTTGCCAATACACAACACTCTATCCAGTTTAACCCGGTAATAGCTGCTTTCATTATGTTTAGCTTTTATATGGTGGAGAAAGAAAAGGATGAATGGGCGGCGTTTTTTATTGTGATGGGTACTTTAATAAAGCTGTATCCCATTGTAGGGCTGGTATTTTTTATGTTCTCGAAACGGAAACCAGCCTTTATATTATGGTGTGCTATATGGGCAGTGGTAGGCGTAGGCTTGCCTATGCTGATATCCAGTCCTCAATTCATCCTGCAATCTTATGCGGATTGGTATCACTCTTTAAGTGACAAAAATATCCAGAACATCGGTCTTAATTCGGCGCAGGATTTATCAATGATGGGCGTGGTAAGGCGCATTACCAGCAACCTGACTATTCCTAATATGCCATTTTTGCTCTTGGGGGCAGGCACTTTGGGCCTGGCTGTATTGCGGGTAAAACAATTCAGGTTTATTACTTACCGTTTGCAGGTATTAGCGCTAACGTTGTTGATTGTCGTTTTATTCAGCACCGGGTCTGAGCCGCCTACCTATATTATAGCAGCCGTAGGCGCAATGCTTTATTTAATGATGCAAGATTATCCTCTTAAAGGCAGCAATCTTGCCTTTGTGATATTCATTGGCCTGGTTGCCGCGTTGGCTTCAACCGATGCTATTCCGGCTTTTATCCGTAAACCTTATCTCAGTCGTTATGCATTTAAGGTATGGCCTTACATAGCGTTATGGGCCGTTATAGTTTATCAGTTGCTATTCAAAAATTTTGACCATCATTTGGAAAAGCTGCGCATTGTTTTTCCGTCGCGCAGCAAATTAATCAGTAAAGAAAGCGAATTGCAGCAGGTTCGTTAATTTTGATGGGTTGCTTTAAGCTTCCGGTAATAGTTCAGCAGGTTGTCCATTTTATTCAGGCTAAATTTGCCTTGCTGGATAGCCTCTGCTACCTGCGGCTCGTCAGCCATGATGTCGGTCATTACATCTACAAAATTCATAGGGGTTACCTGGCTCATGTCGCCTCCGCTGGTACCGTAGTAATAGGTAGCGCCGCGGGCATAGCCGCCGCCGTTGCCACCACCACCCAGGCTGATGCCCACACCGCCACCGCCATAGCCGCCTGTGCCAAAACCGCCGGAAAAGCTCGGTGCCAGTTTGAAACCACTACCACCTTTACCTGCACTGCCATTGTAGGTATAGAGTTTTAACGGTTCATCAAGTTCCACTTTTACAAAGTCAATGTCTCCCTTAGGCCAGGTTTCGTAAGATGGTGGGTGTGCTACAATAAAGCTGTCTTGTCCGGCTACAAAATATTTAATTTCGCCGGCGCTTAGTTTAATTTCGTTGGCCTTGGGGTTGTCTTTATAAATAATAAAGCCTTCGCCTTTTACCGGTCCTTTACCACCAGGGTTGGTTTGTATCAGGCCGGGCACCTTGTTACCTTTAATATCAAAAAAATAACCGGGCTGCCATTTTTGTGCGTAACCTATACTTACCTGACAAAAAAAGCTGAGCGATATAAAAGTTGCAATTTTCATTTGGTCGAAAACTCCGGATTGTTGATTATTCGTAGTAAGGATACTCCGGCTCTTTTGCCGGCATAGCACCTGTTTTGTAAAAGACCAAAAGGTCGTTTATGTCTTTTAAACGAAGCTTATCCTGTTTTATTTTCGCAACCACTTCTGGCTTATCGTCCATAATGTATGTCATCACGTTTGCGAAATTTTTATTGGTGATCGTGTTCAGGCTATCTGGGTTAGCACCGTAAAAATAAGCATATCCACCGCTACTGCCGGTTAATACCGTACCGCCGCCGGTTAAAGCCGCACCAACAGCGCCGCCTAACAAGGCCATGGGTAAACTGGTAACCCGGGCCGACCAGTAGTATATTTTGAGTTTACCATCCAGCAAAACTTTAAGTACGGGAGCATAATTTATATGTTCGTTTTTTGACACCACAAAGCTATCCGACTCCATAGTGAAAGATTTTAGACAAAAAGATTCAAGCTTTACACCTTTAGCTTTAGCATCCGGCTTGTAATAAATATAGTCGCCTGCTTTTTTCGAAAGTTTATCCGGAACAGACCATGCAATCAGGCCGGCAGTTTTGTGGTTCAGTGTGTCGTAGTAATTGCCCATACGATACTTGCGGCCGAATAATTGAGCTGATGAAGGAGTTGTAACACTGAAAATACAAAGCAGAATAAAAACAAAACGCATAAGTTTAGGATATTTGAGGCTCTAAAATTAGGAATTTTATTGATTTTATGATGACGGTTGATTTACGCAGTGATACGGTGACTAAGCCAACGCCCGGCATGCTTGATGCCATGTTTAGTGCCAAAGTTGGCGATGACGTTTTTGGCGAAGATGAGACGGTAAACGAACTGGAAGCTAAAGCCGCAGCTATGTTTGGTATGGAGGCCGGTATATTTTGCCCGTCGGGTACGATGACCAATCAAATTGCCATCAAATGTTTTACCCAGCCTTTAGACGAGTTGATTGCCGACCAGACCGCACACGTTTACCGTTATGAGGGTGGTGGCATTGCTTTTAATTCGGCAGTATCGACCCGGCTGTTAAACGGCGAACGCGGCATATTAACTGCCGAAATGATAGAACCCGAAATTAACGCTGTGGGCAATATCCATTATCCGCACACCAGTTTAGTAGTGTTAGAAAACACCGTGAATAAGGGGGGAGGTAGCTGCTATACACTTGAACAAATTGCGCCCATTGCTGAGTTATGCCGCAAGCGAAACCTTAAGCTGCATTTAGACGGTGCACGTATATTTAACGCATTAACCCATACCGGCGACCAGGCGGTTGACTACGGTAAATACTTCGACGGTATTTCGGTGTGTTTATCCAAAGGTTTGGGCACACCGGTAGGTTCAGTTTTGCTGGCCGATAGAAACACCATTACCTATGCCCGCCGCATCCGCAAGGTGTTGGGAGGGGGCATGCGCCAGGCCGGATTTTTAGCAGCAGCAGGTATTTATGCACTCGACCACCATGTAGAACGATTGAAGGTTGACCATGCAAATGCCGCAATACTGGCCGACGAATTAAGCAAGTGTGCCTGGGTAAGCAACGTGGTGCCTACGCAAACTAACATTGTGTTATTTGATACTGACGGCCCGGCTGATGCTGTTGTTGCCAAACTTGCTGCTAAAGGAATAAAATGCGGTACTACCGATACCCGCCGCATCCGGTTTGTAACTCACCTGGATATAAACACCGAGCAGATTGAGTATACCGTTTCTGTTTTAAGAGGGTTGTAGAGGGTTTAGTCAGTAAGTCCGTGAGTCGGTTGAGTCCGTGGGGAGGGGATGAAGTTTCGCTTTTTTGATACGTTTTATACCTATTAATATAGGCTAAAAACAGGTGGCGGTTTGGGGTAAAACTTAAGCGCGGATTCGCTGTTCATTCTACCATGAACCGCCTCTTAAAAAAACTCGAAAAAATTGGCCGTGATCCTAAGATTACCGCCAAAGCCGCCGGACTGCGTTATGTGAGCGATACTTCGCCCGGTTACACGCGTAAGGCATCGGGGAAGGGGTTCAGTTACTATGATGCCGATGGTACCCCTGTAAAGGATAAGGAGTTGATTGAACGCTTTAATAAGCTGGTTATTCCGCCGGCTTACACCAACGTTTGGATTTCCCCTCACGAAAACAGCCATCTGCAATTTACAGGCACCGATGCTGCCGGCCGCAAGCAATATCGCTACCATGCCGATTGGAACAAATTGCGTAACCAATCCAAATATCACCGGTTGCAGGCCTTTGCCACACACTTGCCTGCCATACGCGAACAGGTAGATAAAGATTTGAATCGCCGTAACCTTGACCATGACAAGGTACTGGCCTTAGTGGTTAGGTTGATGGAGTTAACCAGTATCCGTATTGGTAACGAGTCTTATAAAAAACTATACGGGTCTTACGGCTTAACCACCATGATGGATAAGCATGTGAAGATTGATGGTTCAAAAATCAACTTCGAGTTTAAGGGTAAAAAGGGCGTTTATCATAAAATTGATTTGCAAAGTAAAAAGCTGGCCCGTTTGGTGAAGCAGTGCCGCGATATACCCGGTAAAGAACTTTTTCAGTATTATGACGATGACGGAAAGCATTGCACCATCGATTCTGGAGACGTAAACACTTACCTGAAAAATATCACCAGTGAAGATTTTACGGCAAAAGATTTCCGTACCTGGGCTGGCAGCGTAAGTGCATTGTATGCTTTTAAAGAAGCCGGTAATTTTGAAAATCAAACCCAGTGCAAAAAGAATATCATTAGTGTATTGGACGAAGTGGCGGTAACCTTGGGCAACACCCGTACGGTATGCAAAAAATACTATGTACATCCAACCATCATCAGCAGTTACGAGCATGGCACTTTGTTTAAATATATTGACCATCTGGATGAGGTGAAAGACCACAAGGCATCAGAGTTGAATACTGCCGAGAAAGCATTACTGTCTATATTAGAAAACGAAACATTGGCCGAAGCCAGTTAATTATGGGATTGGCTTTTACCTCTTGGCAACAAATAGAAACTGCTTGAAAGCGTAGATTTTTAAATTGTATTTTTAATTAATACCATCTGTATCAAATTGCTTACATCGGGCATATAAAACTTTTTTGAGTAAGTTTTATATATTTATCAGTACAACTTAATTAAAAAAACGCAGTTCTTTGTTGTGGATTGCTGTAGTGGGTACTGGTGTGTTATTTCCCGTATTAAATGATCTGCAGGCCGTTATTAGGTCATATACAAGGTCTTTACCATAAGCA
>CAJYSL010000398.1 GCA_913777515.1 uncultured Mucilaginibacter sp. | reverse complement strand
AAAAAGCATTCCTGCTATTCAACATTAAATACCTATAATTGCTCAAAAAAACACATTTTGTTATGAAGAAAATATTAGTAACCGGTGGCTTAGGCTTTATTGGTTCGCATACGGTGGTTGAACTGGTGCAATCCGGTTACGAGCCTATCATCATTGACGATTTATCCAATTCGCACATCAGTATATTAGACCAGCTTACTACTATTTTAGGTTTTAAACCTAAATTTCATCAAGTGGATTTGTGTGATGAAGCAGCGGTAAATAACCTGGTTACTGCCGAACCTGATGTAACCGGCATTATCCATTTTGCAGCATTTAAAGCTGTTGGCGAGTCGGTACAATTTCCGTTAAAATATTATCGTAACAACTTTTACTCGCTTTTAAACCTGCTGAATGCTTATTACGGCAAGCCGCTGAACTTTGTATTTTCTTCGAGCTGTACTGTTTATGGTCAGCCGGACCAATTGCCTGTTACTGAAGATGCGCCTGTAAAGGCAGCTCAATCTCCGTACGGTAACACCAAGCAAATTGCCGAAGAGATTTTGAAAGATATGATTGCTTCGGGCAGTAATTATAAAGTAGTATCCCTGCGTTACTTTAATCCGGTGGGCGCTCATGAATCGGCCCTTATTGGCGAATTACCTATTGGCGTACCTCAAAACCTGGTTCCGTTTATTACCCAGACAGCCATTGGCAAACGCGAAAAAGTGACCGTATTTGGCGATGACTACAACACCCCTGACGGCAGCTGCATCCGCGACTATATACACGTGGTAGATTTAGCTAAAGCACACGTAGCGGCCTTAAAGCTGATGGAAGAAGAAAGCTTTAAAGGCTATGATGTGTTTAATATTGGCACCGGTAAAGGCACCAGCGTATTGGAAGTGATAAATGCATTTGAACGTGCAACCGGCGTTAAATTACCTTATACTATTGGTCCTCGCCGTGGCGGCGACGTAGAGCAGGTTTGGGGCGATGTAACCAAATCAGAAAAAGTGCTTAAATGGCGTGCCGAACTTGACGTGGATACCATGATGGCATCTGCCTGGAAATGGGAAAAAGCCATTGCCGAAAAATCGTTGTAATTAAATATATAATGAAGAAAATCATCATTACCGGCGGTGCGGGTTTTATTGGCTCGCATGTGGTACGCAGGTTTGTAAAGTTCCATCCGGAATATCAGATTATCAATTTAGATAAGCTGACCTACGCCGGTAACCTAGCTAATTTGAAAGACATTGAGAACGAGCCTAATTACAAATTTGTAAAAGGCGACATTGTGGATGCCGATTTTATTAACGAGCTTTTTGATATTGAGCAGCCGGATGCCGTAATACACTTGGCGGCCGAATCGCACGTTGACCGCTCGATTAGCAACCCGCTCGAGTTTGTGATGACCAATGTGGTAGGTACCGTAAACCTGCTGAATGCTGCCCGTTACCACTGGAAAGGCCGCTACCCGGAAACCCGTTTTTACCATGTATCTACCGATGAGGTATACGGTACCTTAGGCGAAGATGGCATGTTCACCGAAGAAACAGCCTATGACCCGCATTCGCCATACTCGGCCTCTAAAGCCAGTTCAGACCATATGGTACGCGCTTACCAGGATACTTATGGTATGGATGCGGTGATTTCGAATTGCTCCAACAATTACGGGTCTTATCATTTTCCCGAAAAGCTGATTCCGCTTTCTATCCATAACATTAAGCAAAACAAGCCTATCCCTATTTATGGTAAAGGCGAAAACGTGCGCGATTGGTTATGGGTTGAAGACCACGCCCGTGCAATTGACGTGATTTTCCACAATGCAAAATCCGGCGAAACATACAACATTGGCGGCCACAACGAGTGGAAAAACATTGACCTGATTAAGCTTTTATGCGAAATTATGGACAAGAAATTAGGTCGTGAGCCAGGCACCTCTGCCCAACTCATTACTTACGTAACCGACCGCGCCGGTCATGATTTGCGTTATGCTATTGATGCCACTAAACTTAAAAACGAGTTAGGCTGGACGCCCAGCATTACGTTTGAAGAAGGTTTGGAGAAAACCGTTGACTGGTATTTAGCTAACGAAGACTGGCTGAACGACGTTACTTCGGGCCATTACCAGCAATATTACGAAGACCAGTATGCCAGCCGCTAACTAAAGCTGCATCTGTAACTTATATAAAAAAGCAGGCGTTTTAAAACGACCTGCTTTTTTTGCATTATATCTCCCTGTAATACGCTGTAATAGCTTAAAAATCACGCCTGATTTTGTTTATTTGTATTCACTCATATATTAATGATGTTTACCCCTAATAAACGCTTTTTAACCGTTGCTCTAATTGCTATTGGTAGCCTTACCGCCTCTGCTCAACTGATGCAGGAAAAACAAAAATTTACCAGGGCTGATACTTTAAGAGGTATGCTAACCCCCTTGCGTACCTGTTACGATATCAACTACTATCACCTGGATACTAAGTTTGATATTGATAAAAAATACATCAGCGGCAGCAACCTGTTTAAGTTTACGGCCACGCAAAATTTTACCAAACTGCAATTTGATTTATACGACAATTTGAAGGTAGAAAAAGTGGTTTATAAAGGCCAAAACCTGCCCTTTACCCGCGAGTATAATGCCGTGTTTGTAACCTTTCCGAAAACGATTAAGAAAGGTAGCCGTGATGAGTTTACCGTTTATTACTCGGGCAATCCAACTATTGCCAAACGCGCACCCTGGGATGGTGGCGTGGAGTTTAATACCGACTCGCTGGGTAAGCCATGGGTAGCTACCGCATGCCAGGGCGCTGGTGCCAGCCTTTGGTGGCCTACCAAAGACCACCAGGCCGACGAGGTAGACAGTATGCTTATCAGCATCAGTGTGCCAACCGGGTTAAAAGATGTATCGAACGGACGGTTACGCAAAACCACTACACTGCCTGATGGCTATACCCGTTTTGATTGGTTTGTAGCCAATCCTATCAACAATTATGACGTAGCTGCCAACATTGGCGATTACGTACATTTTAACGACACTTACGATGGCGAAAAAGGCAAACTTACTTTAGATTACTGGGTGCTGCCCTACCATGAACAATTGGCCAAAAAACAATTTGCCGCTAACGTGAAGCCTATGCTTAAAGCCTTTGAGCACTGGTTTGGTCCTTACCCCTGGTATGAGGATGGCTACAAGCTGGTAGAAACACATCATTTAGGCATGGAACACCAAAGCGCCGTAGCTTATGGCAACAAATACCGCAACGGTTATTTAGGCCGCGACCTGTCGGGTACGGGCCGGGGCTTAAACTGGGACTTTATCATCGTACACGAAAGTGGCCATGAGTGGTTTGGCAATAACATTACTTCCAAAGACCTGGCCGATATGTGGATACACGAAAGCTTTACCAATTATTCTGAATCGCTTTTTATAGAAAGCTTATATGGTAAGCAAGCCGGTTTAGAATATGTGCAGGGGACCCGCAAAAATGTAAAAAACGACGAGCCGATTATTGGCCCCTACAATGTAAATAAAGAAGGTTCGGGCGATATGTATTATAAGGGCGGCAATATGTTGGGTACCATTAGGGCTGTCATTAACGATGATGCCAAATGGCGCAAAATATTGCGTGGCCTAAATTCAACTTTTTATCATCAAACGGTAACTACGCCTCAAATTGTTAATTACATCAATCAGCAGTCGGGCTTAAACCTAACACCCATTTTTGACCAATATTTGCGCTACACAAACATCCCCACTCTCAATTTAAAATTTGAAAATGGTAAGGTGTATGCCAAGTGGACAGCCGATGTTAAAAACTTTAACATGCCGATAAAAGTACGCATTAAAGGAGGCGAGTATCAGTTTATTAAACCTACTACCACGTTTGCCCTTATTAATTTACCAGGCGCTACTAAAGACAATCTGGAGGTAGACACACTGGAGTTTTATGTAAAAGTTGATAAAGGAGCTTAATCATCAGGTATTATTATATCGACAAAAGTAATGTTGCAGTCTACGCACCATCACTTTTGTCGATATGAATTATAAAATTATCAGTCATTAGAAATCCCTTCCGAAGTCATTGCTACTCTTTTCATGCTTCGGTCAGTGTTATAATAAAGTCTGTCAATACATACCGAGCGGCTAAAACTATTGCCATCTCGCTCTATCACACCGTTGTGATAAATAAAATACCACTTGCCTTTAAACTCCACAATGGCATGGTGATTAGCTCCGCAATTACCGGCAACTTCATTTAAAATACCCTTGTATTGGTAAGGACCTTCAATATTTTTAGCCATAGCATAGGCAGTTTTTTCGGGCAGGCCAGAGACGTACGAAAGATAATAATTGCCCTTGTACTTGTGAATCCAGGGAGCTTCCTCAAACTTTAAACCCGGGAAATCGACTTTATTTATCTTTCCATCAATTTCAATCATGTTGCTTTTGAGTTTGGCATAATAGCATACGCCATTTCCCCAAAATAACCAGGCCTGTCCGTCATCATCAATCATTACTGATGGGTCAATACAAGTCCAATAATGTTTAGAAGCAAAGCAATCGGCATTAGTAAGTAATGGCTTACCTATAGCGTCTTTGTAGGGCCCTTGAGGACGGTCGGCTACGGCAACGCCAATACCCGAACCATCCGTACTGATATACCAGTAATACTTCCCGTTACGCTTAATGGCTTGCGAAGCATAGGCCTTGCCGGTTTTGTCCCAACTAAAATCAGTTATTTTGAGCGGCGTGGGGTACTCGGTCCAGTTTTTCATATCGGTGGTAGAAAACACGCACCATTCTTTCATCTTATAACCCGTTTGCCCACCGGCAAAATCATGCCCGGTAAACAGCCACAAAGTATCCCCTTCCACAAATGCTGCCGGATCGGCCGTAAACTTATGCCGGATGATAGGATTGCTTGTTGCCTTAAAATGAAACAATGAATCTTTGGCGGATTGAGCATTGGACATATCTGTTTTAAACAGCCCCCCAATTAGAACTACCGCGATTAGTATTTTATTGATCAAAGATGTATACATCCGAATTTATTTGAATGATATGTTGCTTCTTACCTTTTATTTTTAACAACCTTCATCCTATTTCTTTGTCAACCTCACACCTTCATGTGTTGGTTTTACTGGCTTAATGTTACCATCGCTGTCAAACTCCATTTTGTCTATACAAACCTCGCGGTTGTAGCCGGCATCGTCGCCCATATTGATGCCATTCGGGTACTCAAACCGGTGATAAACGATATACCATTCATCTTTACCGGGGATTTGCAACACCGAATTATGCCCGGTGGCGTAAATCCCCGACGCAGTATCTTTTTGTATCACAATGTTTTTTTCGGGTATAGTAAGAGGCCCGAGTGGAGATTTTGCAGTAGCATACCGTACACGGTAATTAGGGCTACGGGTATCATCTTCAGACCACATAAAATAATAAGTCCCCTTACGATAAAACACGTAAGTGCCTTCTCTAAACGTGTTGCCTGGTTTAAACAGCTTAGTTGTTTCCGGCTTTACCGAAACCATGTCTTCATTCAATTCCACGCCGGCCATAAAGCCGTTGCCCCAGTATAAATAGCTTTTGCCGGTTTTAGGGTCGGTAAATACATCCGGGTCGATATTCTGACCTCCATTTACACCTTCAGGAAGCTTATCAATCAAAGGTTTACCCGAATCAACAAACGGACCGGTGGGCGAGTTGGCTACAGCAACACCAACTTTTTGAGCAGCAGTGAAATAATAAAAATACTTGTATTTTCCGTCTACTTTCTTTTCTTCAATACAGGGCGCCCAGGCATTTCTGTTTGCCCATTGTACGTCTTTTCCAAGCTCCAAAATTTTGCCTTCATCTTTCCATGTCCGCAAATCTTTGGATGAAAACGTTTTAAAATAAGTTCCGCTCCAACCTTTAAAACCATCGGTGGTAGGATAGATATAATATCTTTTAGTTTGATGCGAGTATAACACATCAGGGTCGGCATAGTGTCCGGCTAAAACCGGGTTGCCGGGTTTGCTTGTCTGCGCCGAAGCTTTATTTTGTAGAAATGGCAGGCTTACAACAAATAAAGCCGTTGCATATTTTAGCATATATTAGATGTATTGGTAATTTACTGGAAGATTTTGGTTGATAAATAAATTAAGCGAAATTGAGCCGCATAGTTATTGCCTATAAATATACAGCAAAAAGCATAACAGGTTACCTAACTAACCTGCTATGCTTAACTCAACTAAATGGCGTTACCTTTTTAACTCAATCGTTTTGGTAAAGAGCAGGTCTCTTACACCCTGAGTTTTAACTCCAACGCGGGCAAACAATAAACCTGTTTTAGCCAGGTTTGCTTTTTCTGAGGCAGAAAGCGTTTTGAGGTTGACCGATATGGTATTATTTCCAGGTTGTAAAGTAGTGAAGCTCCTTTCCACAATTCTTGACACGTTATCAACAATTGCGGTACTGCCAAAATATACCGAGACTTTTTCCATGGTTGCGGTTGATACTACCTTGCTCAAATTAAATGATGCCGTAAACAACGAATCACTATAAGTGGAGGCATAATTGGTTACCCAAAAGTAAGGAGTGACATTAAAGTTAACATCATCTTTGCGACCATTTAAGTTAAAACGCAAAGTGTCAGTACTGGCCACCCAGGGGCCACGGCCCGGAGTAATGCGCAGATAATAGTCACCGTCAAAAGTGTTAATGGTAAAGGTTCCGTCTTCGCGGGCAAACATTTTGATAAAGCCCGGATTCCAGGTACCGGGACCGGTTTGCGTGAGTTGCAGCATGTTATCATCTTCGGTTGCTGTACCCAGTATTTGAATGGGTTGTCCGTTGTACAAAAACCGACCTGACACCACCGACGATGGATATTCGCGGTTATCAATCTCCTTACTACAACCGGCAAAGCCCATAGCTATGCCTGCCGTTATAATAAAGCCCGAGATATATTGAAATAATCTATTCATTTTTACTAATGTTAATGGATTTACTGAAGAGGATTAACAACCAATTTAGGGTTATTGGTAATCCATGAATTGTCAATGGTGCCGTAATAATTGGTTAGCGGGAAGTAGAGCGGCGTTGTGGCACGCTTATACGAGATGAGTCTTTGAAATGCCCATTTACCATTATTAGGGTCGCCGGGGGCTACTACTTTGTAAGGATACAGCGAGTACATCTGCGCAGTTAGGTTATTTAGCGTACCGTTCCAGATGGTATGGGCCAGCCGCCAGCGTTTTAAATCCCAAAAACGATGGTCTTCAAATGCAAATTCGACCCGGTACTCGTTTACTATTTTGGCGAAGGTGAACGTAGCAAGGGTAAGCGGCTGTATATTTCCGCGGCTTCTTACGACATTGATGTACTGTAATGCTGTAGGTATACGGTCGCCCAATTCAAATCCGGATTCGGCAGCAATCAGGTACGCTTCGGCGATACGAAATTTAGGCATCCACATTTCGCTAAACCTTGGGTTTAAGCCGGCGTTAGCAGTTTCGTCTAAAAACTTGCGAACCAGAAAGCCGGTTTTATTAACATAGTTGTTAGAGTTTGATACCGGTCCGTTGATAGATGTAACCAGTTCGCCCGACGCATCTACACTGCCGGTTGCACCGGCTTTGATGATATAATCATTACCGCTGCGATTAAGCTGACCTGCCTGCAATATAACAGGCACGTTACGGTATGGCGCACTTGGCCAAATAACAGTACCCCACAAACGGGCATCTTTAGCGGTAAATGGGTCTTCAGCACTGTTATAAAACACATAACTGCCATTGGCATTATTGGTTCTGATGGCCGGGTCTGAGCCGTCCTTGTTTTCAAATGCTTCTACCAAATTCAGTACTGCCCCCAGGTTGTTACCTTCGGTATAATCGCGGTGCGAGTAAGGCATCACCCAGTTGGTAAATTGAGTAACCTGGTTGGGTGCAAGCCGGTCAAACGCCCAAATCACCTCAGTATTACCAGACTTTACGCTGGTTGCCCGGTAAAAAGCCAAACCAGGATTAGATGCATCTTTTTGCAGCACGTAAGGGCTTTGGTTAATAACCCGCTCGGCAGTTTCAAATGCAATACGGTAAAAAGCAGCGGCACTATCTGCCGGGATGCCCGCCTCACCGCCCTGAGTGCGCACGGAAGGTGTTACCGAGCTGCCGTACTTAGCAATAGACGCTGCATAAACAGCGGCACGTGCCTTAAGCATCAAAGCGGCCCAGCGATTGGCTACTGCACCATTAACTGTTTTGCTGGCCGACAAATTAGTTGCAGCTACATCACACTGGTTAATGATATACCGGTAAGTTGCCGCCTCGGTAGCGCGTGGTATCTGCATTTTCGGAATATCAGCTTCCGACTGATACTCAAACACTTCATCACCAACCAGTGGCATACCGCCTATTGACCGCGCCATACAGAAATAATACCAGGCACGTAAAAACTTACATTGCGCCTCCATGTCTAAACGGTCACTTTCTAATAAAGCCGTTTTGGCATTGGCCGAATTTATACCTTGAATAAACTGGTTCATTCTGCGCACCAAACCGTAATCATACACCCGGTAAAAATTGCGTGGTATTTGCCTTTCGTTGTCTGTAGTGGTAGCCGGGCCGTACATAGTACTGGCCTCATCCAATAAATGGTAAGAGCCAAAATCGCCGTTTTGCTGACCGTAATTTACCGATATATAAAAGTTAGCTAATACTGACTGTATCAAAGCCCTGTCGCTAAACATGTTGGTTTCGAGCAAGGTGTTGGTAGGGTTGGCATCCAGGTTGGTTTTAACACAACCCGAAAACATAACGGCCGACACAAATACCAAAGCCGCACTAAATATTTTGATTTTCATTGTTATCATTTTAAAATTTAACCTGTACGCCTGCGGTATATACTCTTGGGTTGGGATATGATATACCGGCATTTGAGACAATTTCGGGATCAAGACCGGCCGGCATGTTAGAGATGGTAAACACGTTTTGACCGGCAACATAAATTCTGAAATTAGAAAAGAGTTTCTTTTTAAGCAGTGTGGCCGGAAGCGTGTAACCTAACTCAATATTACGTAGCTTAACGTAGTTGATATTAGTTTGCCAGAAACTGTTGGGCCAATGGGTGTTCATCCAGTTATTCTCGCCACGGGTAAGCAATGGGTACTTACCTACTTTAATACCGCTGTTTTTATTCCAGATATCATTATACCAGGATGAATTATCGGCCAGGTATTGTGATACGTTTTGGTTAGATACAAAATAGCGCATATAACTCTGCTGCTCGTAGGTTGAGCCAGTCGACCCTACAAAGTCGGCCCGGAAATCCAAACCGTTCCAGTTGGCGCCGAAGTTGAAAGCAAAGTTTACCCAAGGTGTACCACTGTTTACCCGGTAGGTAACGTTTTTCATATCCAGGTCGGTAATAAAACCATCATTGTTGGTATCGGCATAGATGTAATCGCCGGGGCGGATGGTGGTGTTACCGGCATGGTCCTGGTCAATCGGATGCCTGGCTATCTCTTCCCAGGTTTTAAACTGTCCAACAGCTACCAGTTGGAAACTACCGTCACGAAAACGACCTTCTACGTTACCCAAATCGCGGTATTGCGCATAGGCGCTTGACCAGCTCGGATTGAAGCGCTCGCCGGTAATCCATCTTGATGAGGTTAAGTTACCGCCTACGAAATAATTGACCTTACCAATGTTGTCCCGCCAGTTTAATGAAAAGTCAATGCCTCGGGTATGATCGCTGTTCAGGTTTTCGGCAGGCAGCGAAAAGCCGGCCTCATTAGGGATGCGGATATTGTTCCGGGTACCCAACTCTCCTGTTTGATGCCGGTCGAACCAATCGAAACCACCCGTTAACCGGTTATTCAATACGGTAATGTTTACACCAAAATCCATCGTGTAAACCCTACCCCACGAAATGTTGCTGGTAGCCAAACCTGTAACACGGCTCGAAATAACTTCGGCCCCGTTAAGTACTGCCGACCCCTGATTATAGTTATAACCGGTAATGTAAGAAAGTGCGCTACCCAGCTCTTTACCTAAAACACCATAGGAACCTCTGATTTTGAAATCATTAATGTTGTTTTTAAGAAAGCTACTGTTCTGCCAAAAACCCTCCTGCGATATGCGGTAGGCTAAAGAGCCCGAAGGGAAAAAGCCAAAACGCTTGCCTGGCGCATAAAAGTAAGTACCATCATAGCGGGCAGAAAACTGCGCAATGTACTTGCCATCATAGTCGTAATCAAAACGGCCTATGTAACCCAGCCTGCTTTGCGTAAAGCTGATATCATCAGTTATAGCCGTTAACGAGCTGGTAGATAAGTAGGCAATACCGTTAGCCGTTGGGCTGCCCAACACGTAAAGCCTTGGGTATTTTGCCTTTCTCATCTCGGCGCCGGCTACCAAGTTTAAATTGTGCTTATCAAAAGAGCGTTTATACTCTAACTGCAGGTTAGTAGATAGCTCTTCGCTATTTTGGAAGTTTCTTTCTATGTACCTGCCGGTGCCCTGGTAGGCTATATTGAAAGCTTGCTTGGTTTGGTCAAATGCATACAATATCGGCGCTCTTTCTAACAAGTCAGAAACTGAGTTACGGTAAAAATAGCTGGCTAGTCCGCGTGCTTTCAGGCCCTTTACTATCTCAAACTCCAGGTTTCCGTTGAGCTGTACCACACGGTTTTCAAACTGATATTTACCAGAGGTATTATATCCAATCCAACCGTAGCTAAATTGCGGGTCGATACTCGAAATCAACGGGAACTGGGTATTACCATCATAATAGGGCTTTTTGGTAGGCAGGTTACGGAAAGCGGTTTGCTCGGCAAAACCGTAATCATCGCCGGGTAAACCGGGTTGCTCGTTGTGCTCTAGCCTGGCAATTACACCTACGCCCACTTTAAGGCGCTTGGTAATATTTGAATTAATATTAGCCTGAAAGTTGGTACGCCTGAAACCAACAAAATCACGCAGTTGCCCTTTTTGTACCAAATGGCCGGCACTTACATAATAATCGGTATTTTCCGACCCGCCCGAAAAACCAAAACTATTATAGTTTTGAGGGGCATCACGCCAAATGTATTTATACCAGTCAAACGATGTATGTTCATCATCTAACTGGTTAACCCATTTATCATATTCGGCCCGTGTAACCGAGCGCGCATTATCCGGTACGTTATTATAAGTTTCATCCTGAATAATACCCCGCAGATAGGTTACGGCATCAGCCGGTTTATTATAACCCGCCGGCTTTTGCACACCAAAATAATTTTGATAGGTAACGGTAGGCTTGGTGTTACGCCTTCCGGTTTTGGTGGTAATTACGATTACACCATTGGCACCCTGCATACCATAAATAGAGGCAGATGCATCTTTTAGTACAGATATATTTTCAATATCGTTAAAATCCATCTGCGAAAAGTTGGAGTAGTCTCTGATGGTACCGTCAATTACAATCAGCGGTGTACCAAAATTCCGTATCTGGATGGCCGGCTCACTGCCCGGCCTGCCGGTAGTTTGCCTGAAATTGATACCGGGCACCTTACCCACCAATGCACCGGGGGCAGTAGCAGTACGTGAATGCGAAAGTTCTTCGCCGCTTACGGTTGAAATAGCGCCTGACAATGTTGCCCTTTTTTGTGATAAACCATAGCCTACCACAACTACCTCGTCCAAACTACCGGATTTAGCATCGAGCGTAATTAACATTGGCCCCGGCCAGCTTGTTTTGATTTCTTTGGTTTGATAGCCTACAAAGCTTATTTGCAACGTGGTGGTATCAGCCACCTGCAGCGTAAAGCGACCATCTACATTGGTTTGTGTAGAGGCCGAACCTCCTTTAGCCCTTACCGTAGCCCCAATAACAGGCTCGCTTGATTTACCATCGGTAACACGGCCGGTTATAGGTTTGATTTGCGCTTGCGTTTGCAGATAAAACAGCAAACAGAGCACAATGGTGAGCGCTGGCGGCCTCACCCACTTCTGAAATGTAAAAATTTGCATAATTTATTAAGTGTGTTTATTAATGGTTTCTTAAACTGATGGATTAATCTTGAATGAAAAGCCATTTAAATCATCCCGAATTTTAGACATAGCACAGCCACACGCAGCCCATCTGCGTTATTTTGGATGTGATTATTTATAACCTGATTGATTGCCTCGAAAGGGCACGGAGAAACCTTTTATAGTCTACCGGAACAGGCAACTATGTCTCGGTTAAATCCTTATTGGCGTTAAATAAGACGGTGGGGCTGGCAAATACCAGCAAGCGGTTTTGTAAAAGTTTACTTCATCCATAAAATTTATAATTGGTTACTTATGCTTGTCAGAACGCCGGAGATGACGTCGACAGCCCTAAATTATAGGGCTTTTGATGTTATGACCGTGTACAAATTCTTCGATTTCAGGGGGTAAATCAATCAATTTACCCCTGTTTTCGCCAAAAATTCACTATCCGAGAAATTATCATTCAGCTGTGCAAATTGATACCTAAACACCAATGAAACAGTGTTTAATATAGCCGTGAATTAATATAATCTGCAGGCCTGTATTCTTGGGTCTTCGGTTCGGTTTTGGGGAGTTAATCTTTACCAGAGGAATTTGTATAAATCACAGCTCTGTACCTTTTAATGTAATCGGAAGGGTTTAGGCCAAACAAAGCTTTAAACTGCACGCGAAAATATTTCTGGTCACCGATGCCAACCTCAAACGCAATTTCGTTGATGGTTTTATTAGTTTGTATCATTAATTCGGCTGCTTTTCGGAGGCGTATAAACCTGATGAAGCCTGCAATAGACTGCCCGGAAATCATTTTTACTCTTCGGAAAAGAGCCGAGTGGCTCATGCCAATCTCTGCTGAAAGCTTTTTAATATTAAAACTGTCATCCTGTAAATGCTGCTCAATAATGCGAATACAAGATTTGAGAAAATGTGCGTATTCCGGCGGCACCTTAAAATCCTGCTGTTTGAGTGTAATTTCGTTATAAAAATACTCCTGTAACCGGGTACGGTTTTGCAGCAGCGATTTAATCCGTGCCCGTAACAAGTCTATTTCAAAAGGTTTGGTAATATAGTCGTCGGCCCCGCATTCGGTACCTTGCAATTTCATTTCGCTGTCGGTTGCGGCAGTAAGCAATATCACCGGAATATGCCCCAACGCCGGATTACTTTTGATGGCATTACACAAATCAATCCCGGTACCTTCGTCCATCATGATATCACTGATAATGATATCGGGCGACTGTTCTTTTGCTATCTCTAACCCTGTATTGCCCGACGGGGCAGTCAATATCACATATTCATTCTTGAAAACATTGCTCAAGTAATCCAAAATCTGGTGATTATCCTCAACAATCAATATCGTTTTTGAGACGTTATCACTTAATAAATCATTCAGGCCACCTTTTGCAGGAGCTGGAGGGGTATCTGCATCCTGCTTTACCGGGAGAGCATCAGTAATATCTTCGTAAATCGGCACTCCTGAAAAATGGGCTAATCCCCTTTTAAAAAATACCGAAAATGTCGTACCTGCGCCTGGAGCGCTTTCATAATTGATAATTCCATGATGTTTATCCACAAATCTTTTTACCAAATGCAAACCAATACCCAAACCCGAAGCCGACTTTGTTTCGGGCACCTGATAAAAGCGTTCAAAAAGTTTATCCCCTACGGCCTGGGGTATGCCCGGCCCATTATCACTTATCCTAATTACCATCTCGTTTTCTTCTTCGGTAACGGCCATAGCCACTCGTCCGCTATGTGGTGCAAACTTTATAGCGTTTGATAGCAGGTTGTAGATAATCACTTCGACCTTCTCGCGGTCGGCATATAATTTAATAGGCTCGGCCTTATTAATGAGCTCAAAATCCAACTGTTTTATTTTGGCTTGATTGGCAAAACTGTTAAACACATCCCGACATATGATGCCCAGCGGGATATTGGCAATACGCAAATCGTCAGCATCAGCTCCCACTTTTCTAAACAGCAGCAACTGGTTTACCAAACTCAGCAACCTCCGGGCGTTGCTGTATACCAGGTTTAGCTCTTTACTCTGCTGCAACGTACTGTTGTTATGTAAACACTCCCGCAGCGGATTGATGATTAAAGTTAACGGTGTCCTGAACTCGTGAGATACATCTGTAAAAAAAGCAAGCTTTTGTTCGTTAAGTTCCTGGTCTTTTTCGGCCTTTACCGAAATTAATTTAAGTTCGTATTGTAAATCAGCCTGCCGTACCCGGTAAGCATTATATTTATAAATAGCCAAAGTAAGCGCAGCAGCGTACAACAAATAGGCCCACCACTCGCGGTACCAGGGCGGCAGTACGGTCACACTCATCAAAACCTTAGCCGGCCCCAGGTTCCCTCCGCCATAATCAACTCTGGCGTGTAACTGATAATTACCTTCGGTTAATCGCGTATAATTAACCATGCCCGCAGCTTCGGCACGCGACCATCCTTTATCCCAACCTTCAAGCCGATATTGAAATGCTCTTTCGCTCGAAGGAGAAAAATCGATTGAGGAAAAACCCAGGGATAGCACGGCTTCATCAAACGGAAGCTTTAAACAAGTTTGAGTTTTACACTCCTGTTCGGCTACGTATTTACCCGGAATTTTAAGCGGACGATGGTTGATTTCAATAGCTGACAAATAAGGCACCGTTGTAGTTAAACCGGCCCGGAGTAAGGCGCTTGGATTAAAAATGGTGAACCCTTCAATACCGCCAAAAGCCATTTCGCCGGATTGCAGTTTTATAGCCGCGTTGTAAGAAAACTGGTTACCTGATAAGCCGTCGGTTTTATAAAAATTGCGAAATTTACGGTCTTTGATATTAAATCTTGACAGGCCGTTAAAGGTGCTTAACCATAAGTAACCTGCATCATCCTGCGAAATATTAAGCACCGAGTTATTGCATAACCCGTACTGGTCTGAAAATCGTGCTTTGATTGTCCCCGTTTTGCGGTCGAATAAAATTAAACCGCCACCCTCGGTGCCCAGCCAAAAGTTTTTGCTTTTATCTTCATAAATGGCTCTAACGGGTTTACCAACAATGTAAAATTGATGTTTTTTTGTACGTTCATCTATCCTGGCCAAGTAATTGGCATTGCCGGCCCACAAATGATGGTCGGCGTCTTCGGCAAAAGCAATAACATCTAAAAGCTGCCTATCAAAAATTTCAAACCTGTCCAGTTGACGGTTAAATCTGAATAAACAGCCTGCCATAAAGTTGCTTACCCATAAGGTGCCTTTATGGTCTTGATAAACAATCCATGCATGCTTGTTTTCGTCTTTGCCTGGCGCAACGCAAGGGTAATATTTAAAAGTGTTGGTTGCTTTTTGAAATTTATTGATCCCTCCGCCATAGGTTGCAATCCAGGTATCACCTCTATTATCAGTAATAACACTCGATATAAAGTTGTTGCTTAATGATGTATTATCACCGGCTTTGTGTACAAAGTTGGTAAACTTGTTTAATGGCCGGGACAACAAGCTTAAGCCCGCACCCTCAGTGCCAATCCATAAACTGTCTTTTCCGCTTTGGCCAAAGCACGATACATCATTATTAATGAGACTGTTTGTACTGAATGGATTATGCACTACCGTACGAAATGGATTTTCTTTAGCGTCCAGTATATCAACACCTCCTTTTAGAGTACCTATCCATTTCCGGTTGTCTCTGTCTAACAACATGCATAAAGCAGATTCGCTGCTTAGGGTAGATTGGTCTCCCCTAACGGGATTTAAGAAATTGATTCCGTTATCGCGCAAGTCCATAACTGCCACACCGTCACCCTGCGTACCTATCCAAAGCTTGCGGCTATTATCCAGCATCAAGCATAAAATATGCTTTGTTTTGAGACTGGGTTGTTGAGGAAATGTATAAGGTCTAATTGTATTGCCCTCAATCCGGTATCTGAGCAACCCTTCCCTGGTGCCCATCCACACATCATCATGGTCAATCAATAAACAGCTGATGATTGTTGGCATTTTATTTACCGGAACAAGTGTTTTAGATTTTCGATCAAACAAACACAAGCCCACATCTGCGACAACAACCCATATACGGCCACGCTGGTCTTCGGCTATTGATGTGACGTTAGCATTATATCTTGGGGGTAGCTTTTGCTCGATATATGGTACTTGTAGGAGTAAAACTCCGCCTTTCTCTTTTACAAAAAATCCGCCACCGTTGGCACCAATTAAAAGGTTACCCAACCTGTCTTTTTTTATGCAGTTAATTTCGCCAGTAAAACGCCGTTGCTTTTTAGCTTTTACAGAAAAATACTTTGCCGGTGCGAACTTATCGGTGACGATATTATAAATACCAATACCTTGCCCGGTACCTACCCACAAATTATTGTCTGCATCTTCGGCAATAGTATTGACATAATTGTATGGCAGGGATGTAGAATCATTGATGCGGTTACGGAAAACCTTAAATTGATTGCCGTCATAACGGTTAAGGCCGTCGTAGGTCCCCAACCATATAAAGCCCTGATGGTCCTGGTAGATGCACCTGACCGAATTATTTGAAAGTCCGTTATCGACGTTTACATGCCTGAAACTTGCAGGCATATTTGCCGCAACGCAGTTAAAGGAAATAATAGTTAATATTAAAAGGCAGAATTTTATCATAAAGAAAATCCTTCGGCAACAACCCAACAAATCCATCTATTCATATTGCTGGCAAACAATCACTACCGGATAGCACTATTAAAAGCATACGGTATTTTGCTTACCCGGCTTTATTTTAATCGTGGTGAAATTCTCGTTTATCCGTAACAGATAGAACCAACCACTCATCATCGCGCTATATGCAAAATGTATAAACAGTACTTGCCACACACAAGGCAGCTATTAAGCTGTTGTGCATGACAAATACAGAAATACTTTAATAGATAATAAAATTGATACCCGGCGCTATAAAACCGGGCATCAAACCGGCTATAATTTTACGTTAACCGCGCTGCCGTTGTAGGCAACTGTTTTAACAGCATTGTTAGTTTCCATACCGGTGTTAGCACCCGGCTTAACAATACAAATTTTGAATTTACGTGAAGCCAACATGCCTGGGAATTTTCCTTTACGTGCGGCTATGGTCAGCTGCTTGCTGGCATCATTCCAGCGGAACTCAATAGTACTGTAAGCGCCCTTCTCGTAGTTGTAATTGTCTTTTTCATCCTCGTATAGAGTAAAGCTACCGTTAGCACCGGGATAAACGCGCAGTTCCAGGTTATCCCAGCTTTTTTCGCCGGAATACTGCACGCTTGGTCCCCATGGTAAAACAGAACCTGCTTTTACGTACAACGGGATAATGTCTTTAGGAACTTCTTTATCAATAGTTTGTCCGCCTTTGTGTTTTTGGCCGGTCCAGAAATCCCACCAGTCGGCTCCGGCAGGTAAGTATACAGGCCAGGTTTTAACATTGGGTTTGGTTACCGGTGTTACCATAATAGAGCGGCCAAACATGTACTGACTTCCCAAGTCGTGCGTTTTAGCATCGGCAACAAAGTCCATGATTAACGGGCGCATGAAGGTCCCGTCGTTGTGCGACACGTCCCACGAGGTACTGTAGTTGTAAGGCAGCATACGGTAGCGCAGGTTAATCATCTTTTCTTGCCCATCATAACACCAGTCGCCACGGCTACCGAAGTTAAATATCTCGCGCGGCACCTCAGTACCATGTGAGCGCATCATGGGGCAAAAGGCACCAAACTGCATCCAGCGCAAATACAATTCCTGGAACTCCGGATTTTTTGCGCCGCCGCCGTTGTTCCATCTTCCGGCAAAAAAGCCGCCGATGTCGCTGTTCCAGTTAGGTATACCCATCAGGGTATAGTTAAGCGCTGCCGGTATTTGCTTTTGTAGCATTTCCCAGGTAGAGCCCACATCGCCGCTCCAGGTGTTTGAGCCATAACGCTGCTGCCCAACAAAGCCTGAGCGGGTCAGTAAAACCACCCTTTTGTTTTGATTGGTTGCCTTTTGATGAGTGGCAATACCACTGTTATGCATGATAGAAAAAGCATTTTTTACACTGCGATAAGAGCCCAAATGCGTTGGTAAATCAAAATCCGAATCCTTTACGTTGATATGGTCGGGCTCGGTAGAGTCGAGCCACCAGCCATCATTATTGATAAAACTGAATATACGTTGATTTAGATACTTCCAATAGATGTTTAGCGCCTCGGGGTTAAATACATCATAAGGGCGGGCACCGCTTTTTGGCGGCCACGTATCAAAATTGATAATCATTTTCTTGGCATCCAACTCTTTGCGCTGGTCTGTTTTGGGACCAAAGCCCGGCCAGGTAACAATCATTAGCTTGGCGTTAAGCTTGTGTATCTCGTCGACCCATTTTTGCGGCTGCGGGAAGCGTTCCGGGTCAAAACGTTGCGAGTTCCAGGCACTGTCTGTACCGTTGTATTCCGGCCAGTATCGCCAATCCTGTATCATCACGTCAATAGGTACTTTTAATTCGCGGTACTTTTTGAGCACGTTCAAGCTTTCCTCCTGGTCTTTATAACGCTCTTTGCTCTGAAAAAAGCCGTAAGCCCATAACGGCAGCATCGGTGCTTTACCGGTTAGGTTGCGTACATCTTTAATTACCCCATCTGCATTTTTACCGTACATAAAATAGTAATCGGCACAATGCCCCAGGCTTTCAAAAGATAAATCGCCGGGCTTGTCAGCAAAGTCGGATATCGAATAATTATCCCAATAAACGCCATATCCCTTGGCCGACATAAAGTAGGGAGAAGATGTAAAGGTGTTTTCGTTTTTTAAATGATAGGAGCCATTACGCCGGTTAAATTTGTTGTCCATTATCTGGCCAACACCATAAATGGGCTCTGTTTTATTTAGCACAAATGAACCTTTAACCGTGTACGAAGGAGTGCCGGCATCATCTTTAGGCGTAAAGGTGGTGATGCTGTCTTTTAGTAATTCTTTACCGGCCTTGTTGTAAAACACAATGCTGCCATTGGTTTGATTTACGGTAACCTTTAAGTCGGATGATTGCAGGATGAGCTGTTGTCCGCTTTTACTTTGAGCGACCTTAACACTCTCCGGGGTTTTGATGACCACCAGGCTTTTCTTTTGATAAGGCTTGTTTGATGGAGTTTTATACACCCGTACAATAGACGGCGTGTAAAACTGAACTTCAACATCGGCATTGCTCAACCTTACTCTTGCAACCGGGTTATTTTTTGAACCCTGTGCCATAGCGGTTGAAATGGTAAGCAGCAGTGCTACCGCACCTGCCCATTTCTTTTTTGTCATAAATACGTTTATTTGGTAGAGCAAATGTATAACCGGCGCCTAAAAACAGCTATCACTTATGTTGAAACTTTTAACAAAATCGTTGAAATATCAATTGTCAGTAGCTTTTTTCGGTTGTTTCAACGATGCAACATACTGTGATGGCGTCATCCCGAATTCTTCCTGAAAACATTTGGTTAAATAACTGGAAGTGTTAAACCCAACCTGGTCGGCCACCTCGGCAACAGTTAGTCCCTCTTCTAAAAGCTGGCTTGCGCGTTTAAGCCTCACCGACCTGATAAAGCTGGTGGGCGTTTTACCTATCACATGAACCAGCTTGCGGTACAAGCCTGTACGGTCCATACCCATGTCCCGGCTCAATAACTCAACCGTATAACCTGGGTTGTTGATATTACTTTGCACGAAGCCTAAGGCCCGCTGCAAAAGCTTTTCATCGGCTGCTGTTAAGAGGCTATCGGTGTTATCAACAGCCTTGGCTCCCTTCTCCTGGTGCTGTTGTTTACGCTCTTCTTGTGTGTTTAGTAATCTGCGCATATTAAACAGCAGCACATCCATATTTAAATCGTTCTCGGTGGCATCTACCGGCGTAAAAACATCTTTAGACAACTGGCTGATTAACTCCTGAAGGTCGAGCGCGTTGTTCTGAATTTCTTTGAGCTGCAATTTCAACCGGCCCTCATCGGTATGTTTCAGAATATTATCTAACGGATTTATGATTTGCGTTAGCGGCTCTTTGATTTCGGCGTTGACATTGGTAAAAAATGCGGCTTTCATCTGGTCGAGCTTTTCTTTCTGCTCGCGGATGAGTTTCGCCCGCTTTTTATTCAAATAGTATCTGATACCGAAAGCGATTGCACCAACAACAAAAACAACATAAATAAGGTAAGCCCAACCGGTTTGCCAAAACGGCGCTTTAACCAATATTTTTATCTCTGTATAGTTATTTTGCCAATTACTGTTGTTATTGGCTGCCCTTACTTTAAAATAGTAAGTACCCGGTTTGATATTGGTGTAACTAAAGCGCCCGTTACCATTTGCCGATTTTAATTCCTGCTCCTTTTCGTCAATACCCACCAGCTGATACCGGTAATAGGTTTGTGTAGGGTTAACATAGTTTAGCGCAGAAAACTCTAAAGTGAAAAAGTTTTGGTCGTGGTTGAGTGTGATGCTTCGGGTATGCAGCAATACATCTTTTAGAACGATGTTACCGTTGTATTTTACCCCGCTTTTTACTTCTTTGTTAAACAGCAAAAAATCAACAAATAAGGGAGGTGCCTGGCGTTTAGGCATATTGCCATTACCAGCGGGCAAAACGTTAAAACCATCAGTGCCACCCCAGTACAGGCTACCATTAGAAGCCCGGTAGACCGACCGTGCCCAAAACTCGTTGGCAATAACTCCATCAAAACGGTTAAAGCCCGAAAATGAATACGTTGTTTTCCCCTTGGCATCTTTGCCGAACTGAATGCGTGTAAGCCCTCCTGATGTTGAAACCCAAACAGCGCCATCAGGCGTTTGCAGTATGGACTGGATGAAATTATTAATCAGGCCGTCTGTCGTATAAAACGACCTGATTTGTTTCATTTCGGTATTCCAAAGTTGCAGCCCGTCTTGTGAGCCCAGCCATATTTGTTTGTCGCGGTCTATCAATATGGCATTATAATCCTTGTTATCAGGCTTAAACCTGATTTTACGGGTTTGCATATCGTAGATAAAAAAGCCACCGGGGCAAATGTCGGCCAGCAATGTTTTATCAATGACTGCCGTTTGAAAAACGTTTCGGTAGGTGTCTCCCTTACTAATTTCCTCCTGATGGTAGATACCTGTCCGCTTGTTAAATATCCCGAACCCGGCGCCATTGGTGCTGAGCATAAGCGTAGAATCGGTATAGGCGGCTATAGCCTGAATGGCACGAGGCCCGAATGGATAGGCGCGAATGTTTCGGGTGGAGGCATCCATATGAAACAAGCCTTGCGCATCCGTACCTATCCATATGCCATTATTACCGTCGCGGAACAGGGCGGTACACATCATATTACCGCCGGCTGGCAGCCTTTCAATGTTACCCGTGTATGGGTTGCAAATAAAAAGCCCTTGCAAAGTGCCTATTAAAACACTTCCGTTATCTATATAGGTGAAAGCTGTCACGTTAAGAGTAGCCCCATCGGCCAGCTGGAAAAGCGACTTACCTACGTTTTTAAATTTGAACCGGTCGGGATGATAATATAATAACCCGCGATTTACCGTGCCCAGCCACATGCCGCCCTGGTTGTCATGAAAAATGGTGCTTACCTCGGTGCTGATGACCTGCCCGTCAACCAACCGCAGCTTGGGTATAAACTCTTTGCGGTTAAGCCCGGCATCAAACTTCCAAATCCCTTCGCTGCCACTAACCCATATATTTCCGTCGAGACCGATTGAGAGATAGTTAAGCCATTTTTGCGTTTGCAAAACGGTTGTCCACTTTTTTTGGGCAAAGTCATAGCTCAACATGGCTCCGCCCCCCGCACCATTGCGTAATTGAAAAAACTGGTGCTCAGCAGGTATCACAAAAGAGGTTGCGCCATATTTTGAACGCTGGTCTGCACTTAATGACTGCTGACGATACAGCTCCCTACCCGTTGGCATATCAAAGCACACCAGCACGCCCGAACGGTAGAACAGGTAGAGTTTTTGGTTAAGTACTGCCAAGTCATAAACCTGGTCTGTATTTCCGGGCAATCGCGATACTTGCTGTGCAAAAAGCTTTGGCTTAGCTTTACCTTCGGGTAAGTAATACAAGTCATCGGTACCGGTTACTATCCAAACCCGATGGTCTTTATCCATGAAGAAATCGCTGATGGATGACTTGATACCTAAGGAATGCAGCAGACGTTCAGGGGCATCCACAAAACGCTCATGGTTTACATCAATAATAAACAGCTGGTGGTAGTTTTTAAGCCACATATAGCCATTGGTACCCATATAAACATGATGAAAACCAGTATAGCCCGAAAGCTTAAGACTATTTTTTTCGTTATAGTGCAGGTACTCAAACTTGGCACCGTCATAAATATTAATCAGCCCCTGGGTAATGATAGCCATCCTGCCGTCGGGTAGCTGGGCAATATTGCGTACTTGATTTCCCGACAGCCCGTTATTAACGTCTACCGGTGTAAACGCATAATCGGGCGCGGCACAAACCGACAACCAGTTGCAGTAAAAAAATAAAAACACAAGAAAGAGGCGCATGAGTAAAACGCGTATGGCTTACAAAACTGCAATATAGCGTTCTTAGCACAAAAGCGACAGGCCTTGAATAGCGTCAATAAAATCTCTCTCTTTTATTGACGCTTATTATAGTAAGATAAATTACTGATATACTGCCTAATCAGCATCAACACAAATTCAATTCAACCTACTAAAGTATCAGACTTGTGGCATTACTACTTCGTCCGTGTGTTTAGGTGGTAATGCTTCATCGGCTAATACAGCTATCTGCTGCTCCAGTTTACTGATATTCAGCATTCGGAGTACTAATGCACATAGTGCCATCATAACGGCAAAAAACATAAAAGATACTTCCCAGCTAAACCGCGTTTTAACCGGACTAATTAAGGCGGCGCCAATCATCGACCCCACCGCGCCGATAGTCATATAAAAAGTAAACTGGCTGGCAGATACCCGCTTGGAGCAGCACTGCATGGCAATAGCAAACACACCAATTTTAGCAAAGGCGTTTACCCAACGGTAAACGATGATGTATCCGTAAATAAAAGTGGTGCTTTTCCAGTAAGCCGTAAGTATGCTTAATAGTAAAGTCTGAATCAGGATAAAAGCGAAATAGATATAAATCATTCGCTTGATGCCAAACCTTTCAACCAGCCAGCCGCCTAACAAAATGCCAGCGATACCACCTGTTAAATCGGCCATGGCAAACGCGTTAGAGTAATAAACGTGTGTCCACCCGGATACTTTAACGGCGAAGATAGGTAGCAATTTTTCGAAATAATTGTACGCCCCCTGCGACATTAACAGCAGCAATGCCAGCAAGAAAGAGTTTTTCAAACGGAACGCCATATAAAGCGACCGGTACATGGCCAGCCAGCTATTAATCTGGTTTTCTTCATTTAACGGGCTTGCCTTACCGGCCGACCATGGCCATAACCTCTCCACCGGTTGCTCACGGATGAGCATCGGCACCAAGGTAACCAGCCCAACCATCACGGCAATGGTTCCGGTAGATACCATGAAATTATATTTTTCGAGCAGCCAGGTACTTATGGCCAAGGCAAACGAACTACCAATCATGCGGGCTCCGCCCATAAAGGCATTAGCACGGGCCTGCTCTTCGGCCGGGATGGTATCAACAGCCAGGCCATCGGTTGCCGCATCCTGAGCCGCACCAAAAACAGAGACCAAAAAGCCCCCGGCTACTAATAGCTGCAGATGGTTAAGCGGGTCTTTAATCATGGCCATCACCATTAAACTGGCAAATAAGCCTAACTGGCAAACAATTACCCATGGCCGTTTACGCCCCATAGGCAAAAAAGTATACCGGTCCATCAGCGGAGCCACAAAAAACTTAAACGTCCAGGGTAAGGCGCAAGCCACATCAAAGGCACCTATCTCGGTTACGGTTTTATTGTTCATGGCCATCCATGCCGGTATACCAATAAACAGTATACCCATGGGTAAGCCTTCGGCAAAGTACAAGGCAATAAAAGTAAAATACCTTACCCACGACCAGCCTGCCAGCGAAATGACTTTATTGCTATCCATCACCGTTAAATCTATGATTTATACTTTATGTAATGTTATATCCTTTTTGAAAATTGCTCTTGTAACACTCGGATTACCGATTAAAACTCACGGAAATACAGTCACCTTAGTAAACTGGGTGGGCAATGGCTTAGGCACATTAGGATTGGTGTTAATTTCGGCTTGCGGGTAAATAAAACGCTGCGGCTTACTGGTGCCACTATAAAGCGGAATTGGCAACTGTACAACAGGCAATGCACTGGCCAAGCGGCGGTAATCATTAAAAGCTTCGTACTGCATCAGTAATATTATATATCGCTGACTTATGATTTCGTACAATAACGCGCTTTGAATGGTGGTTGCTCTTGTAGGATTAGCTAATCCTGTAGTGCCAAAATCAGCTAAAGCATAAGCATCATAACGCCGCCCGGTAGCCGAAAAGCTTTTACCATTGATGGTGCCTGCTGCCAGACCTGCACGTACCCGGTTAAGAGCAGTCAGTGCATCATCATTGTTCCCGCTCCGGGCCAGGGCCTCGGCTAAAATCAGTTGTGTTTCGTAATAAGTTATAATGGGCTGATAAGCGTTGGCGGTAAAAGCACCATCAACCGTATTGCCATCTAAACTGGTGGTTGAGGTGATGCCAGACCTGAAATAAAAATTATATAGCGCAGTTTCATCCGTTTTGGTATTGACCGACCGTATGCGCGACTGCATTAGTTTTGGCAGATAAGCGCCATCAAACCCCGCATCGCCAATTCGGGACACAGCAAAAAAATCGTAATTCTGGTTTACATCCACACCAATACCTGTTCCATGCGGCACCAGCATATCGCCATCCGTGCCGCTGATGCCTGACTGGGCAGAGGTTATTGCCTGTGCATAATTACCGGCATGTAAATACAACCTGGCTTTCAAGCTATTAGCAACCGCCCTCCACTTTCTCACATCTCCTTTAAACATAAAGTCTTTAGACGGATAAGCGGAACCGGTAGCAGCAGACAGGTTGGTAATAGCATCACTTAAAACTGACTGTAAAGTGCTGTAGACATCTGTTTGCTTATCAAAAACCGGTGTTGGATATTGGGTGCCGTTAAAGGCCTGACTGTAGGGCACATCGCCATATAAATCGGTAGCCTTGGCAATAGCTAATGCCTCAAGTACCTGGCCTATGCCTTTAGCCCATTGGTTGTTAATAGAAGTAGCTTTAGTTTGCATTAAGCGGGCCTGACCGGCCACCGGGTACAACGGGCTCCAGGTAAAGTTTTGCGAGGATACAATGTATTGTGCAAAACCCAGATGAGCGCGGGCTAACCCGTTTAATTCACCGGCCCACATAGAGGCTATGCGCACATCGGTATCTTCGTGCAGTAATGATACGCCTAACAAGGTGCCCCCCATTAGGGTAGGTAAATCAACATCGGTTACCGCGTTAGGGTTGTTGTTGATATCGGGCGTATCTAATAATTTTTTGCAACTGCTTAGCAAACTGATTTGCAGTGTTGCCAGGATGAGCAGAGCGAGAGAAAACTTTTTCATGAACGAATATTTTATAGGCTGCTTAAAAAGCATTAATACCTGATTTGAATTGAAAATAAGAATGACCTTGTATTAGGATTTGTAAACCAATCCTGCCCACGAGCCAGTCCGGCACCGGTTACGTTAAGTTCAGGGTCGGTACCCCGGTATTTGGTCCATAACACCAGGTTACGGCCGGTAACACTAAAATCAACCGCAGCCAGATGGGTAAAGCGTTTAAAGGCGGCGTTATTAAGGGTATAAGTTAGTGTCACTTCGCGCAAACGGGTAGCGCTGGCATCTTCTACAAACTGCTTATAAGAAGCCGTATTGCTGGCCGAGCCTCTGCCCTGCCACCACGCCTGGTTAATAGCAACCGGACCTGCACCAAAATCTACAATTTGACCCTGAAAAGCTGTTCCGGCAGGTATTAAAGTACCATTTACATCTCTTAATCCACCGGCAGGCGCTATAACAGTTTGGCCCTGGTCGGCATGGGTACCAATACTGTAAAGCGAACCGCGGGTACCGTTAAAGAAATCATTACCAGCCACGCGGCTGAATAGTACAAAAAGCGAAAAGCTTTTGTATGATAATGTGGTGCTTAAGCCGCCTTGCCATTTGGGATTAGGATTACCAATTACCTCATTGCTGATACCGGCCTGCGGAAATCCATTTTTATCTAAAATATATTTCCCGGCAGCATCCTTCAAAAAGTCGGTAGAGTAAAAAACGCCAAACGGCTGTCCCGGAATTAATGATGAGTTTTGAATAAAGCTATCGGGCAGTGTATACACTGATGCACCTGCCAGCGAGTTTACCTTGCTGCGGTTGGCTGCAAAGTTTCCGGACACATTCCACCGGAAAGTACTGGAAGACAGGATATCGCCGCCGGCATCTACTTCAATACCTTTGTTTGATAAAACTGCGGCATTGGTGTTACGTACCGTATAACCGGTTTCGTTAGGGACACCTAATGATAAAATAACGTCTTTAGTTTTATTGGTATATACCGTAGCCGATACATTGATTCGGTTATTTAAGAATCGCGTATCTAAGCCTAACTCTGTTTCGGTTTTGCGTTCGGGGCGCAGGTAATCGTTACCCTCCACCAAACTGCGGCTATAACCACCGCCATATAAGGCACTGGTAGATGACAGACCACGGGTAAATACATCACTATAAACCGCAGGACTAAACGTTGTTAAATTTTGATAAGGTTGCGGCTGTATACCTACCTGCCCCCAACCCACGCGTAGCTTGGCAAAGCTTAAAAAAGAATTGTCGCTCAACGCCTTTAACTTAGTGATTTGCCATGCCAGTGCAGCCGATGGAAAAAAGAAACTATTGCTGGTTTGCTTACCAAAAGTGGATGCACTTTCGTTACGGCCCGATAACGTCAGGTAAAACATATTGTATGCCTCAATATCGGTTTGCAAATAGTAAGCATAGGTACGTAATAATGACGTACTGTTACCCGCAACCAGGTTTGAATTTAAGGCATTAGTTAAAATATCGGGCGCAGTAGGCACAATCAAGTTAGTAATAGCATCCGAACGGGTGGTACGGCGCCTATTGTTATAGTTTACCCCTAAAATGACTGAACCTTTCCAATTATCATTTAATGAGCCGTTGGCGTTGGCAAATACATCGGTATTGAACTGCTTTTCGGTCAGGAAATTTTTAGACAGGTAGCCGTTTAAAAAAAGGGCCGAGTTACGGGCAAAACGTTCGGTCCGGTCGTCCGTAAAATTATCAATGCCGGTACGGCCGGTAATATTAAGCCATGATACCGGTGTGGCTACCAATTCTAACACACCGATGATACGGTCAACGTCGCTACTGTTGCGGTTGTTGTTAATATTCCATACCGGGTTTGAATAGATGGTACCCAAATCTTTACCCAGCGGGTTACGGTAGGACACGTGCGCATCGTTAAATACCTCGCCGGTAGTGCTGGTATAAGTTCCGGTGTAGTATGCGTTATTAAAATCAGGCGGTGTTCTGGTGGCGCCCAACAGTATACCATCAACGTTGTCGCCTTCCTGGTTTCGAAGCGAATGTGTTTTGATGTAGCCTACGTTAGCCGAAGCTTTCAACCAATTGTTGAAACGGGTTGATGCATTTACCCGTGCATTGTTGCGCACATAACGGCTAAACGCCTGCACTACGCCATCTTGGGTAAGATTGCCATAGCTCACCAAAAAAGTTGACCGGCTATCGCCTCCGCTTAAGCTTATATTATTATCAAAAAAATGCCCGGTTTGAAATACATCCTGATTATGGTCAAAAACATTCATGGAGTTCTTGCCACCGTGTGGGTTATTGGCATCACCGGAGGCAATAGCGTATCTCACTGACCCATCGGGGAACGTAACATACCCCTGGTAACCAGCTGCCGAGGGGTTGGTAATGTAAGTATCTGCACCACCGCGACGGGCTGATATTAAGTCACCAAAGCTCAGTTTATCGCCCTGCCGGTAAAACCCACCCGAACCTTCGCCGTAAGTGGTTTGCAGCGGATGCATCTTGTTTACCCTATCAAACGATACTGTTGATTTATAGGTGATATTAAGTTTACCGTCCGTGTTTTTTCCCTTTTTGGTTTTGATGATGATTACACCGTTAGCAGCACGGGTGCCCCATAACGCCGCTGCTGAGGCTCCCTTCAAGACTTCTACGCTCTCAATCTCATCAGGGCTGATATCGCCGATGCGCGATTGCTGCACAATACCGTTAGCTGCCGCCGCCCCCAGGTTATCGCTCGAGTTGCTCACCGGCATACCATCCACAATAAACAGAGGCTGAGCACTGCCGTTAATCGTATTTTGACCTCGTATCTGGATGTAAGCCCCGGCACCCGGGTCGCCGCTGTTGCGGGTAATGAGCAAGCCTGATACTTTGCCGCTCAACCCCTGTAAAAGACTGGTTTCGCCGCTTTGTACCACGTTCTTACCTTTTACAGTAGATACCGATGAAGCAAATTTGTCGCGCTGCTGCTCAATGCCGATGGCGTTTACAATCACTTCCTGCAATTGCGTATTATCTGCACTCAGCTGAATATTAATGATCGACTGTTCACCTACATTGGCTTCTGTTGGTTGCATTCCGGTTTGAGAAAAAACCAAGAAGGCTGATGAGGAAGGAACGTTAATGTTGTAATGACCTTCTTTGTCTGTTATAGTGCCGGTACGCGTTCCTTTAATTAATACCGACACACCCGGAAGTATGGCTTTGGTGCCGGTCTCGGTAACCGTGCCGCTTACCGTTCGGGTTTGCGCACGTAGTTGGTAGCCCGATAGTAGTACGAGCATAAATAGTAGTAAATGTTTACCCATAAATTTGAAGTAGAAATATTTGTGTTTGATTTCAGGAGAGAGTTGTAAACACCGGCGGCGTTTGCAAAATTGATGGCATAGCCAT
>CAJYSL010000397.1 GCA_913777515.1 uncultured Mucilaginibacter sp. | reverse complement strand
GGATACACTCTTTCCCTACACGACGCTCTTCCGATCTGCCGGGTATTGGCGGTAATATTTAAGAAATCCAAAATTACAGACCTCATATCATGTTTAAAACAAAGCTAAAAATCAACGTCGCTTTACTGTTAGGCGCAAGCATGGCGGTAGCCTGTCAGTCGTCCGATAAGCAAAAGCAATCTGCTGAGCAAAAAGATACCGTAGCTCAGGCCGACAGCAACGCAAAAAAATATATTTCTCAACCGCTCATTAGCTCTATTTATACGGCCGACCCATCAGCCCATGTATTTAACGGTAAAATTTATATTTATCCGTCGCACGATATTGAATCGGGCATCCCACAAAACGACAACGGCGACCATTTTAACATGAAAGATTTCCACGTGCTGTCGATGGACAGCATAGGAGGGAAGGTGACCGACAATGGCGTGGCTTTAGATATTAAAGACATACCGTGGGCGGGCCGCCAGCTTTGGGCGCCTGATGCAGCTTACGAAAAAGGTACTTACTACCTATATTTTCCGGTTAAAGATAAAAGCGATGTGTTTCATATCGGCGTAGCTACCAGTAAATCGCCTGTAGGGCCGTTTAAAGCCGAGGCTAAACCTATCGAGGGCAGCTATAGTATTGACCCATGCGTTTTTAAAGATACTGACGGCAGCTACTACATGTACTTTGGCGGCATCTGGGGTGGCCAATTGCAGCGCTGGGCTACGGGTACTTATTCGGGTCCTAACGGTTCAAAAACCGACCTGGAGCAAGACGATAAGCCTGCTTTATCTGCCAAGGTAGTTAAGTTAAGCGCTGACATGCTGGGCTTTAGCGAAAAACCGAAAGATGCGGTTATACTTGATGAAAATGGCAAACCGCTTTTAGGTAAAGACCACGACCGCCGCTTTTTTGAAGGTTCGTGGATGTATAAGTACAACGGTAAATATTACTTCACGTATTCAACCGGCGATACCCACCGTTTATGTTACGCTATTGGTACCAGTCCGTACGGACCGTTTATTTATAAAGGTGTGATATTGGAGCCGGTTGAAGGCTGGACTACACACCATTCTATTGTTGAAATTAAAGGCAAGTGGTATCTGTTTTATCATGATACGCAGCTATCGGGCAAAACGCACTTACGTAACGTAAAGGTAACCGAACTTAAATACAACCCGGATGGAACCATCCAAACCATTAACGAGCACGTAAAATAATTGTCCGTTAATGGATTATCTGCCGGTGCTCTCATAAACAACGCTTAAACCGCTGTTGGTTATGAGAGCACCGGCAGTTTTAATAATGACCTACGATGATTTGATATGAGAAAAGTATTTTTTTGTGTGTTTGCCCTAATGCCTTATCTGCTGGTGGCACAAACGGTAACCGAAGTTAAAACTCCGGATGCCTTCGCGGTTATGCAGTCGGGCAAGGCAACTCCCGTATTATTTGACAGCGCTGACGACGAACTGATTGCCATTGCAGGTAAGCTGTTTACCGAAGATGTACAACGGGTAAGCGGTCAGTTACCGCAACTGGTTAACGCCAGGCCGTCCGGTAAAAGCCTGATTATTGTAGGCACGGTAGGCAAGTCTAAGTTTATCCGTGAACTGATAGCCACTAAAAAACTGCAGGCCGGTAAACTGAAAGGCGATTGGGAAAGATATCAAATACAACTGGTCAAAGCTCCCTACAAAGGGGTAGATCAGGCTTTGGTGATTGCAGGCAGTGATAAGAGGGGCGCGGCATATGGTCTGTTAGAGTTATCAAGGCAAATGGGCATTTCGCCCTGGTACTGGTGGGCAGATATGCCGGTGCAGAAAAAAACTGCTATTTATGTAAGTGCCGGTACGCCGGTTACCGATGCGCCTAAAGTAAAATACCGCGGTATTTTTATTAATGATGAAGCACCGGCATTTTCGCGGTGGACTAAAGAAAAATTCGGCGGTGTTAATCACTCGGCTTATGAAAAGGTTTTTGAACTCATTTTACGCCTAAAAGGCAATTACCTTTGGCCGGCCATGTGGGGCAATGCTTTTAACGACGATGACAAGCTCAACCCGGTACTGGCCGATAAATGGGGTATTGTGATGGGCACTTCTCACCACGAGCCCATGCAGCGTGCACAACAGGAATGGAAGCGCTACGGCCACGGCGCGTGGGATTATACCAAAAACGATACGACGTTAAGAAGTTTCTGGCGTCAGGGTATCATTAACATGGGTAAGCACGAGAGCCTGGTAACCATTGGTATGCGCGGCGACGGCGACGAGCCCATGACCCAAGGCACAGCCACTGCTTTGCTGGAAGGTATTGTAAAGGATCAGCGTAAAATTATTGAAGAGGTAACTAAAAAGCCGGCTTCGCAAACGCCACAAATTTGGGCTCTATATAAAGAAGTTCAGGATTATTATGACAAGGGCATGCGCGTGCCTGACGATGTCACCCTGCTACTGTCTGATGATAACTGGGGCGATTTACGAAAACTGCCCGTATTAAACGAAAAGCCAAGGGCAGGTGGTTACGGCATTTACTACCACTTTGATTACGTGGGCGACCCACGTAATTACAAGTGGATAAACACCAACAATATTGCCCGCGTTTGGGAACAGATGCACCAGGCTTGGGAATACAAAGCACGGCAGGTATGGATTGTGAACGTGGGCGATATCAAGCCAATGGAATTCCCGATTTCATTCTTTTTGGATTATGCCTGGGACCCAACTAAATGGAACGAGGATAACCTGAACAGTTACTACACGCAATGGGCAAAGAACAATTTTGGTGCGCAGTATGGTAAGGAGATTGGCGACATTATGCGATTGTATGCACAATACATCGCCAGGAGGAAGCCTGAATTACTTGATGACAACACTTACAGTTTACAGAATTACAATGAGTTTGAAAATGTAGTAAGCGATTGGAACAAGCTTTTAGGCCGTGCACAAAACATAAACGCCAAGCTGGACAGTAGCTACCGCGACGCATTTTTTCAGGTAGTACTGCATCCTTTAAAAGCAACCGCTAATTTATACGAGATGTACGAGGATGTGGCTTACAACAAAATGTTTGCTGCTAAAAACGATGCGCGGGCAAATGCATACGCCGATAAAGCTAGGGCTGCCTACGCGAAGGATTCGCTATTATCGGTACAATACAATCATGTAATGGCTGGCGGCAAATGGAACCACATGATGGACCAGGTGCATATTGGTTACCGTATATGGAACGACCCACCAGTTAGCCATATACCTAAGTTAACCTACGTTAACGCAGATGCTGCCTCGCAGGCAACTGCAACGGAACAAACCAGCAGCAAAAGTGCGGAGTCTATGATAACGTCAAAATCGACGACACATACTTTTTTTGAGAAAGACGGTTACGTGGCTTTAGAGGCTGAACATTTTACCCGCGCCATTAACGCCAACGGTGTACAATGGAAAGTGATTCCGGACATTGGCAAGACAGGATCGGGTGTAAGTACGTTCCCGGTAACAGCCGCCGCAATGGTTCCGGGCAAAGGCAGCCCGCATCTGGAGTATGATTTTTATACTTACGATAAAGGTGAATTTGCCATACAGGCTTATTTTTCGCCCACACTTAATTTTAGAAACGATAAAAACGGATTCCAATACGCGGTATCAGTTGATGACGAACAGCCCCAAATCGTATCAGTAAATAACAATACGGATGTGAATGTATGGCGTGGTTGGGTTGCCAATAACATCATCATCAAAAAATCAAACCACAATATTGCAACACCCGGTAAGCACACGCTTAAATACTGGATGGTCAGCAACGGCCTGGTTTTACAAAAAGTGGTACTGGATTTTGGAGGTGTTAAGCCAAGCTATCTTGGCCCGCCCGAAACGCGTGCTAAATAAACGGTTATTCAGCCAACATCAAATACAAAAACGGCCCGCTTACTCAAAAGCGGGCCGTTTTACGTTATAAGGTGAAATTAAGCTTAGCCTTTACGCTGAATAGCTTTTTGAGCAGCCTCAACAATAGCAGGCGCGTTAAGCTTATATTTTTGCATCAGTTGCTCCGGTGTGCCCGACTCACCGAATGAGTCGTTTACTGCCACATACTCTTGAGGAGATGGCAGGTGACGTGCTAATACCTGGGCTACCGAGTCGCCAAGGCCGCCTAGACGGTTGTGCTCTTCGGCGGTTACCACGCAACGCGTTTTAGTTACCGACTTCAGGATTGCTTCTTCGTCCAGCGGTTTAATGGTGTGGATGTTAATAATTTCAGCCAAAATACCCATAGCGTCCAATTGCTCACCGGCTTGTATAGCTTCCCAAACCAAATGTCCGGTAGCAATGATGGTTACATCAGTGCCTTCGTTTACCATCCAGGCTTTACCAATCTCAAATACCTGGTCGGCAGGGGTAAAGATGGGCACTACCGGGCGGCCAAAGCGCAGGTATACCGGGCCATGATGCTGGGCGATGGCTAAGGTAGCCGCCTTGGTTTGGTTGTAATCACAAGGATTAATGACAGTCATGCCGGGCAGCATTTTCATCATGCCCAAATCCTCTAAAATCTGGTGGGTTGCGCCGTCTTCACCCAGCGTTAAACCGGCGTGTGATGCACAAATTTTTACGTTTTTGTCTGAATAAGCTACCGACTGACGAATCTGGTCGTAAACCCGGCCGGTAGAAAAGTTAGCAAATGTACCGGTGAATGGGATATGCCCGTCGATAGTTAAACCAGCTGCAATACCAATCATATTAGCCTCAGCAATACCTACCTGTACAAAACGCTCAGGGAAGGCATTGATAAAGTCCTGCATTTTAAGTGAGCCAACCAGGTCGGCACAAAGGGCAACTACCTTAGGGTCGCGTTTACCGGCCTCCAGCAGTCCCGCCCCAAAGCCCGAGCGGGTATCTTTTTTTTCTGTATATGTATACTTAGTCACGGTGTTCTTTTTAATGAGTGAATGAGTGAGTTTTGAATGAGTGAATGAAGGATTAAGCAAATTTTACATCAACTAATCCCTTCTTAAAATCAAAACTCTTGGTTCTTGACTCTTG
>CAJYSL010000396.1 GCA_913777515.1 uncultured Mucilaginibacter sp. | reverse complement strand
GGTTATCGATGTTAAATCGGGACGTTACATTGCAACCGGTAAAGATAGCGACGGCAACAAAATGGCTGCTATTATGAGCAAAGCCACTGCCGAAGAACATATCAAAAGCGGTCATGCTAAAAAAGGTACCGGCTGGGAATAATTGTTACACCATAACAGTAAATACACCCGGTAGCATTAGCATACTTTATAGAAAGCAATCTGGACATTCAGGTTGCTTTTTTTGTTTAAAGCGCCCCTGTTTTCTTTTTAATTAAACATTTAAACTAACACGAGGTTTTTCTATAAACAGTTATCTTATGGAAAAGCCCATCACCCGCCGGCAGCACGGCGCTATTGATTACACTTACAGCGCTGTTGTTGCCGTATCACCCGAATTGCTAAAAATCAAACAAGAGAATAAAGCCACTACCCTATGCCGTACGCTTGCAGGTGGCGCATTGGTGTATAGCCTTCTTACCAAAGCCGAATGGGGTGCTGTTAAGGTTATCCCATTCAAAGCACATTTGCTCATCGATAAAACTACCAGCCTTTTTGCCTTGAGTGCGCCCTGGTTGCTTGGCTTTTCTGCCAATGTCAAGGCACGTAATACCATCATAGGTGTTGGCTTAGCCGGACTATCAGCATCATTGCTTACCCAGCCCAATGAAATGGCATCCTAATCTTTTTATGATACCGTACTGATATTTGCCTGCTAACATACTTCGCGCTCATGTGTTGCTACATCTGTTAATTAAACAAACCATGGCAAATACTATTCAGTTTAAAAAGACATTTGAATTAGGCGGCGACCTGACCATTAACCGTTTGGGTTACGGCGCTATGCGTATAACAGGCGAAGGTATCTGGGGCCCGCCCAAAGACCACGAAGAGTCTATCCGCGTTTTAATACGCGCCGTAGAGTTAGGCGTAAACTTTATTGATACCGCCGACAGCTACGGCCCAAACGTATCAGAAGAATTGATTGCAGAGGCGCTTTATCCATATAACAACGATTTAGTGATTGGTACCAAAGGCGGCCTGTTGCGTACCGGCCCTAACCAGTGGCCTGTGGATGCCAGCCCCAAACATTTGCAGGAAGCACTGGAAGGTAGCTTAAAACGCCTGAAACTGGAGCGTATTGATTTGTACCAGTTGCACCGCATTGACCCGAATGTACCGGCCGAAGATACCTTTGCCTTTTTACAAAAAGCACAACACGAAGGTAAAGTAAAACACATTGGCCTGTCGGAAGTAAGTGTGGATGATATTAAAAAAGCCCAGGAGTTTTTCGAAGTGGTATCGGTACAAAACATGTACAGCGTAGATAACCGCAAATGGGAAGAGGTACTGCAATATACCCAACAGCACAACATCGCCTTTATCCCATGGTATCCACTGAGTGCCGGTAACGTAAAAAGCGAAGCTACCTTACAGCGTGTGGCCGAAAAGCATCAGGCAACAACACACCAAGTAGCATTGAGCTGGCTGTTGTACCATGCCGACAACATCCTGCTGATTCCGGGTACGTCGAAAGTATCGCACCTGGAAGATAATATGAAAGCTTTAGATGTAAACCTAACCGAAGCCGATATGCAGGAACTGGAAAGCATAGCCCAGGGATAAGCTGTAAATTTATATCTGATAAAGACAAAGGCGACTGTTAAAAAAAATGCAGTTGCCTTTGTATTTATATGCTGATGCCAGAGTCGGGCTTTGCTGTGAAACCACAACTATTGTGACGGGAGTTAAAACAAGCTTGCTTGTAAAACCTTATTCTTAAAAAAGGATTTATGCAACTTTCACACAATACCATACTGATTACCGGCGGCACCTCGGGCATTGGCCTGGCTTTCGCTCAGGAATTTAAAAAAAGAGAAAACACGGTAATAATCTGCGGTCGCCGCGAGGACCGGTTGAATGATATTACGGTTAAGCACCCCGGCATCATTACCCGCGTTTGCGACGTAGCCGATGAGCAGCAACGTCACGAACTGGTAGAATGGCTGGTAAGTAACTACCCTGATGTTAACGTGCTCATCAACAACGCAGGCATCCAGTTATTAACCGACCTTACCCAGCCCTGCGACTTGAGTAGAGTACGTTCGGAGATTGAAACCAATCTGATTGCGCCCATTCACTTGTCGTCACTGCTGGCGCCTCACCTGCGCGATAAAAACGGAGCAGCCATCATTAATATATCTTCCGGGTTAGCTTTTGCACCGCTGGCTTTTATGCCGGTGTATTGCGCTACTAAAGCCGCGGTTCACTCTATCACGCTTTCGTTGAGGCACCAGTTGAAAGATACACATATCAAGGTTTTTGAAATTGCTCCACCCGCCGTGGATACCGAATTGGGTCACGACCGCCGCGAAGACAAAAGCCAGTCGCACGGCGGCATGCCGGTAGCCGATTTTATTGCCGGTGCCATTGATGCCCTGCAAAACGACACTTACGAAGCCGCCATTGGCCAAGCCGAACACCTCCGCGCCAAACGCGAAGAACTGTTTGACGCCATGAATAATCAGTAAGGAAGCTACAGCCCCAGCTAAATCCTCCCCTGAAGGGGAGGACTTTTTCATTGCATACTGCCTAACAGTTAATTATACGGTAGCCTGTTTAAATGGTTTCACGTCGATGGTTTCCCATACGTGTCCGGTTACGTAGGGGTCGTTGTTTTTCCAGGCTTCCATTTGCTCGTCGCTTTCAAACTGTACAATCATCACCGAGCCTATCATCTTCTCTTCAGCGTTTAAAATGGCACCACCGGCTATATAATTGTTATTTTCTTTAAGCTCTTTAACCTTGTCTAAATGATGAGGGCGCACGTCCATGCGGCGTTGCTGGGCATCGGCATCGGTAAAATCGTAAGCGGTAATCACGTATTGTTTCATAATTTTCAGTCTATAAAAAGCTCAACAAGTTACCTAAGCCGCCTGTTTGATGGCTTGTAAACTTTATTAAAAGGCGTTTAAATCGATTGTAATTTAGTAAATGCTCTTACCCCTTTCTTGGCACCTTATCAGTTAGTAAGTGTAAAAAATACAATTAAATAATTCATCAGATATTTAAACAGCTTTTATACTTTTGCTAACCATGAATTTAGAACAACTTAAACAGCAATTTGAAACGGTTTTTAACCAACAGGCGCTCGAGAGCTACTTTTGTCCCGGCCGTGTTAATTTGATTGGCGAACACATTGATTATAATGGCGGCCTGGTAATGCCTTGCGCCATCAACTTCGGCACCTGGATGCTCATCGCCCCTAACCAGGATAATGTTTTCCGTTTCAGAAGCATCAATTTTGAGGAGTTCTATGAAATTGGCGTTCAAACTTCTTACGCCAAAACCGGCCGCGAGTGGTATAACTATCCACTGGGCGTTTTGCACCATTTTGTTGCTGACGGTAAAAAGGTAGAAGGCCTGGATGTACTTTACTACGGTAACGTACCAATCGGTTCGGGCCTGTCATCATCAGCTTCTATCGAAATTGCTACGGCATTTGCGTTTAACCAGTTTTTCAAAAGCGGTTACAGCAAGTTAGAGCTGGTTAAAATGGCTAAATCTGTTGAAAATAACTTTATTGGCCTGAGCAGCGGTATTATGGACCAGTTTGCGGTAGCCTTTGGCGAAGCTAACAAAGCCCTGATGCTGAATTGCGATACGCTGGATTACCAGGCAGTTGACGCTTACTTGGGCGACAATGTATTGGCCGTGATTAATACCAATAAGCCGCGCAAACTGGCCGAATCTAAATATAATGAGCGTGTGCAGGAATGCCAGCAAGCTTTAGCCAATCTGCAGGAAAAATTGAAAATCAATCACCTTTGTGATATTGACGGCGCCACTTTTGAGCAAAACCGTTACCTGATTAATAACGATACTGTTTTAAGACGTGCCCGCCACGTCATTGAAGAAAACGACCGCGTTAAATTAGCTGCCGAAGCTTTAGCCCAGCATAATCTGGCGGAATTTGGCCGCTTGATGTATGCTTCTCACGAATCATTACAGAATGATTATAAGGTAAGCGGCGTGGAGTTAGACACCATTGTTGAATACGCTAAAACTGACGAAAACGTAGTTGGTGCACGTATGACTGGTGCAGGTTTTGGCGGTTGTGCTATTGCTATTGTAAAAGCCGACGCGTTTGAAAGCTTCCGTAAAAACCTGGTTGATTATTATACCGACAAAGTTGGCTATGCACCATCGGTATACGCTACCAGCATTTGCGATGGCGTACACGAGCTGAAAAACTAATCAAAAAAGTATACTTTTAATGGTTTACTGAGGATGCGACAGGCCCGCAACGGGCTTAGTGTATCAGCAGTAAACCATTACTATTTTATACGTATTTATGCGAAAATTAAAGTTAGACGAGCTTAACCGGGTTTCGGTTGATGAGTTTAAGGAGCAGGAAAAACTGCCGGTAGCTATCGTACTGGACAATGTGCGGAGCATGCACAACGTAGGCTCCATATTTCGCACTGGCGACGGGTTTGCGGTTGAGCGGATTTGCTTATGCGGTATTACCAGTCAGCCGCCCCACCGCGAGATTGAAAAAACCGCGCTGGGTGCCACCCAGTCGGTTAACTGGACTTACCATGCCGATACGATAAGCGCGGTAGACCAGCTTCGTGAAGAAGGCTATACCATAATTGCAGTTGAGCAGGCCGAAAACAGCACCATGCTGCATGAATACCAACCCCTGCCCGACCATAAATTTGCACTCATTTTTGGTAATGAAGTAAACGGCGTCGCCGACGAGGTAATGGCCAAAATAGATACCTGCATAGAAATACCGCAGTTTGGCACCAAGCACTCTTTTAATATTGTGGTATCGGCAGGGATTATTTTGTGGGACTTTTTTGCTAAATTAAAGCTTACCCAATAAAATGAATGCCGTTGCCAAAAAGCTGCTCATGAAACCCGGCCAAAGCTGGCTGCTGTTCAACGCACCCGAAAACTATCTAACTATGCTCGACCCGCTGCCCGAAAATTTGCAAGTCAGCTATGCGGCGGAGGGCCAGTTTGATGGCATTCAGCTATTTGTGGTGAACCGTGCTGAGTTGGCAGAAAACCTTAAGCAAATACAGCCGGTATTACAACCAAACACCGTCTTTTGGATTGTTTACCCTAAAAAAAGTTCGGGTATTGACTCCGACCTGGCCATGATGAGTAGTTGGGACGAGATGACGCCTTATGGCCTAACCGGTGTTGCTGCGGCCGCGGTAGATGCCACCTGGACGGCATTACGCTTTCGCCCCGTTGAGCATTCAAAAATATCTGATACCCGTAACAGCGAGATTGAAAAAAACGAGTATGCAGCCTTTATCGACGTGACCAACAAAAAAGTAACCCTCCCACCCGAAATGGCTGTTGAGCTGGCCAAAGTTCCGTTTGCGCTGACCAATTTTGAAAAGCTATCGTACAGTAATCAGAAAGAATACGTGCTATGGGTGCTCACCGCCAAACAGGAAAAAACTAAGGCCGACCGGCTTGCAAAAACTATCGAAAAGCTGCTGGCCGGTAAAAAGAATCCTTCCGATAAATAATCGGCGTTTTCCTATCCCAAACATCAACCATATACTGTTTACGCTGTTGTAGCAGCATGACAGCAAAATTTATAGAACTTACAGATAAAAACGGCCGCCCGGCTCTCATCAACGTTTACCATATCACCTCGATCGTTGTATACACCGAACCCGAAGAACGCGTGCATGTATATGTTACGGGCGATAACCAATCATTCGTCACCGTAAAAGAAAGCTACGACCAGGTGAAACAAATGGTGATGGCGGCTGAATAGTTGATTGGTTGATTGGTTGATTGGTTGATTGGTTGATTGGTTGATTGGTTGATTGGTTGATTGGTTGATTGGTTGATTGGTTGATTGGTTGATTGGTTGATTGGTTGATTGGTTGATAAGGCAAATTAATCCCTTGATTCTTGTTTTACTTTCTAACAAACTTTTCAACCTATCAACTGATAAACTACTGAACCTATCACCCCCCCTGTAACTTTTTCATCACGACCTTTCATTATCGCCGGGTTTTGCGCATTTTTAGTTGCTATTGACTTAATTCAACGAACAAATGCGTAAAATTTTACTGTTAAGCTTGTTTTCGGCAAGTGCGTTAGGGGTTTTCGCTCAAACCGCTTCCAAAAAGCCGCTCGACCATTCGGTTTACGATGGCTGGCAGAGCGTAACCAACCAAAACATCACCAATGATGGTAAATGGGTAATTTATGTGGTTAAGCCCCAGCAGGGTGATGCAAGCATGGTGATTACCTCGGCTAAAAACACCAACAAAATTACGGTACCAAGGGCAGACACGGCCCGGTTTACCAACGATTCTAAATATGCTGTATTTTTAATCAGGCCTTTTTATGCGGCTACCCGCATGGCCCGCATTAAAAAGAAACGCCCTGACGAGATGCCTAAAGACACTTTGGGCTTGATGATGCTGGGCAACCAAGCCATTGCTAAGGTGCCGGGTGTGCGCTCGTTTAAAATCGCAGAAAAAGCCCCGGTAATTGCTTACCTGGCCCCGTCGGACACGGTACGTAAACCAGCAGCCGGCGATACCAGCAAACGCGCTATTGCGACTACCATAGCCCCGCCAACCCGCGAAGGTGCCGACCTTACTGTTAAACAACTGCTCAACGGTAAGCAACGCACTTTTAAGTACGTAACCGAGTACCAACTGAGTAAAGACGGCAAGCTGTTGGCTTATGCCGTTACCGCTCCGCGCCGCTCTAAAGAGGTACAATCGGGTGTGTACTTATACGATGTTGAAAAAGATACCATTAAGCCACTGAGCAGTGGCCGTGGTACCTACCGCAACCTGGTGTTTGACGAAGTCGGAAAACAATTGGCTTTCACGGCCGAAAAAAATCCGGAAAAGGCACCTGTTAAGCCATTCAAATTATATTACTATACCAGCGGTAAAGACAGTGCTATGGCTATTGCCGGGCCAAACATGGCAGGCGTTACACCCAAATGGTCGGTAAGCGGTGACGGCCGGGTATATTTCAGTAAAAGCGGCGCTAATTTATATTTTGGTACGGCTCCTATTCCGAAGCCGATTGACACTTCTCTGGTAGATTTCGAAACAGCAAAACTAGATATCTGGAATTATAAAGACGACTACCTGCAGCCGCAACAGCTAAAAACCCTGCAGCGCGATTTGCGACGCAGCTATGTCGCCGTTATCCGTCCCGAAGATGCTCAACCCAAAGCCATCCAACTGGCCGACCAATACATAGAAAGTATCTCGCAGCCCATGGGCAACGACTCGCGCTATGTGTTGGGTGTAACCGATACCGGTGCCCGTGTTCAGGCCCAATGGGAAGGCAGCGGCAACCAGGAAGCTTACCTGATTGATACCAAAACCGGTGAACGCAAAAAAATAATGGGCCGTACCAAAGCACGTTTCATGTTTAGCACCGGCGGCAATTATGTGGTTTGGTTTGACAGCAAAGACCAGAATTATTACAGCTATAGCCTGGCCACCGGCAAAAAAGTAAATTTAACCAAAGCTACCGGCGTTAAAATGGGTGAAGAAGATAACGACGTACCTGATGACCCCAATGCTTACGGCTTGGCCGGATGGACTGCCGGAGACAAAAACGTGTTAGTGTACGACCGCTACGACATCTGGAGCATTGACCCGGAAACCGGCAAGGCCGTAAACTTTACTAACGGTGCAGGGCGGAAAAATCATTTAATATTCAGGTACCCGATGCCGGGCGGACGTTTTGCGGCTATGGCTGGCGGAGATGATGACGACCGCTTTATTTCGACTAAAAAACCATTGTTACTCCTTACCCAAAACGAGGATAACAAACAATGGGGTTACTATAAGCAATCGTTCGGTTCGGCTAAAGCACCCGAAAAAGTGGTGATGGCGCCGTACAGCTACAGCATGCTCACCAAGGCTAAAAATGCCGACGTTTATCTGTACACCAAACAAAGCTTTGATAAATCGCCGGACCTGTATACCTCTACCGACCTGAAAAAGGAAACCAGATTGAGCGCTATTAACCCGCAGCAATCGCAGTACAACTGGTTTACGGCTGAGTTGGTGGAGTGGACAACGCCTAAAGGTTATAAGTCTAAAGGTATTTTGTACAAACCCGAAAACTTTGACCCCAACAAAAAGTACCCTATGCTGGTGTATTTTTATGAAAAGGTATCCGAAACTATTTATAATTACCAGTCGCCTGCGCCAACGCCGTCTCGTCTGCCAATTTCCTATTTTGCGAGCAATGGTTATTTAGTGTTTACACCCGATATCAGCTACGAAGTTGGGCATCCGGGTCAATCAGCAGTAGAATTTATTAATTCGGGGGTAGAAGCTTTGAAGAAAAACCCTTGGGTTGATGGCAAGCATATTGGTATACAAGGCCAGAGCTGGGGCGGTTACCAGGTAGCTTATTTAATTACCCAAACCGATATGTATGCCGCCGCCTGGGCTGGTGCACCGGTAGCCAACATGACCTCCGCTTATGGTGGTATCCGTTGGGAAAGTGGTGTAAACCGCCAGTTTCAGTACGAAAAAACACAGAGCCGTATTGGTGCTACTTTATGGGAAAAACCGGAGCTTTATATCGAAAACTCTCCTATTTTTCAGTTTCCTAAAGTGCATACTCCCGTGGTAGTGATGTCTAATGATGCCGATGGCGCCGTGCCATGGTATCAGGGTATTGAAATGTTTACGGCTTTGCGCCGTTTAAACAAACCGGTTTGGCTGCTGCAATACAACAACGAAGCACACAACTTGGTTGAGCGCCGTAACCGCAAAGACATTACCATCCGCGAAGCGCAGTTTTTTGACCATTTCTTAAAAGGCGCACTCATGCCGGTTTGGATGTCGAAAGGTGTACCTGCCGTTGACAAGGGCCGCGACTGGGGACTGGCGTTAAGTCAATGAGAGAATGAGTGATTGGTGAATGAGTGAATTATACGCCAATTTGTGAATTGGAGATTTGTGAATGAGCGATTGGAGTAAAATCCGGTCGCTCATTTTTTTTGACAGAATATTGGAACGATTAATTTGCTAAGTCCACATTAAACATAAATATTTTCTACAAAGCGGATATTACCCTTTAACATCACCGAACTTGTTAAACGATATAGCAAAGGCCGGCAGCTAATTCAAATTGGCAGTAAGTTATATGTTCTACCTGACTATTATTACCTATGTTTAAGCAAAAATCAGGTTGGAGTTTTACTGTCCCACAAACTTAAATCTCGATGGTAATAGGTAAACTGGTAATTGTCAATATATCATGCAAACACAAAATAATGTAAACAAACCAGGAGAGTTGAAGACGCCAACCAAACATATCTCGGGAAATATTTTAAAATCTATTGTTGGCGGCTCCATCGGTAACCTGGTCGAGTGGTACGACTGGTATGCCTACTCGGCTTTTGCCCTATACTTTTCGGGTGCATTTTTTCCGCAGGATGATCCTACGGCCCAGTTGCTCAACACAGCCGGAGTATTTGCCCTGGGTTTTTTGATGCGGCCATTGGGCGGTTGGATGTTTGGCCGTATTGCCGATAAAATTGGCCGTAAGCAGAGCATGACTTTGTCAGTATTGTTAATGTCGTTAGGTTCGTTGCTTATCGCTCTCACACCTACTTACAAAACAGTGGGTATAGTTGCGCCTGTACTGTTACTAACCGCCAGGTTATTACAGGGATTGAGTGTTGGCGGCGAGTATGGCGTATCGGCCACTTATCTAAGCGAAATGGCCAACAGTAACCGCCGAGGCTTTTATTCAAGCTTCCAGTATGTTACGCTCATCGGCGGACAGCTTATCGCGTTAGCCATTCAACTGATACTTCAAAAATTTATTTTAACCGAAGAACAGCTGCACGACTGGGGATGGCGCATACCTTTTGCCATTGGTGCCATCTTATCCATTGTAGCGCTTTATCTGCGAAAAAATCTTCATGAAACCGAAGCTTTTCAATCACAAAAAAGCAAAGGCGAATCAGCTAAAGGAACCATTAAAGAATTACTTCGCCATCCGAGGGCGGTACTTACCGTAGTAGGTCTTACCCTTGGTGGTACGCTGGCTTTTTATACTTACACCACGTATATGCAAAAGTTTCTGGTAAACACGGTGCACCTGTCTAAAGGCGAATCAACCTTAATTTCTTTTGTCAGCCTTTTCTTCTTTGCCGTTTTGCAACCCGTTTTTGGCGGGCTATCAGACAGGATTGGCAGAAGGCCGTTGTTAATCAGCTTCGGTGTACTGGGCACTTTTTGTACCGTACCGCTGCTTACCTTGCTTAGTCATACCACTAACGTTTATGGAGCCTTTGCCTTGCTGTTAGTAGCGCTTTTAATTGTGAGTGGCTATACCAGTATCAATGCGGTGGTAAAAGCCGAATTATTCCCGGCTCAAATCAGGGCTTTGGGTGTCGGTCTGCCCTATGCGTTGACGGTAGCCATCTTTGGCGGTTCGGCCGAGTATGTGGCTCTTTGGTTAAAAGGCTGGGGACATGAGTCTTACTTCTACTGGTATATCACTGCCTGTATCTTCGTATCCCTATTGGTGTATCTATTCATGAAAGACACCAAACATTATTCGCGCCTTGACCAAGAAATCGAACGGGTTAAATAGTTCGTTTTATATTGCGATATCGTTAAATGTGATTTTGAACGAACTTCCGGTTCAACAGGTTGCACCGTTGTTAACAGATTGCTAAATGTTCTAACTTATACTGAAAGAGCATCACATCAATTTTTAATTCACTCACTGGCTCTACTCCAAATAATAATGTCTGATTTGATTAAGTCGGTCGTCCAGTTCGTAAACCCACGGCGTAGCGGTCGGGATGTCGAGCTTGGTTACGTCCTCATCGCTTAAGTTATCAATATATTGTACCAGCGCCCGCAAGCTGTTGCCGTGTGCACATATAATCACTTTTTGATTTTGCCGCAAATTGGGTACAATGCTCTCATGCCAAAAGGGTAACGCACGGGTCATGGTTTCGCTCAAGTTTTCTGTTAGCGGTAATTCGCGATACGTCAAGTCGTTATAACGCAGGTAATGGCCCGGAAACCGGTCGTCGTCCTCGGTAATAGCCGGTGGGTGTTCGGCAGGGTCGCGCCGCCATTTATGCACCTGTTCCTCACCGTATTGCTTAATGGTTTCGTCTTTATTGAGGCCTTGCAAGGCTCCGTAAAAGCGTTCATTTAACCGCCATGATTTATGTACGGGTATCCATAGCATATCAAGTTCTTCTAAAACATAATGTAATGTTTTGATAGACCTTTTTAAAACCGAAGTAAAGCCAACATCAAAAGTAAAATTGTGTTTGCGCAGTAATTGGCCTGCATGTATAGCTTGTTTTACGCCTTCTTCAGATAAATCAACGTCGGTCCAGCCGGTAAAACGGTTTTCTTTGTTCCAAACGCTTTCGCCGTGTCTTAATAATACTAATTGCAAAGCCATAATGCGTAAACGCAATAATGCCATAAGCGTTTGTAAAATGGCGGTCAATAATTTATATTGCACTACAAACCAATTCATAACCTTTATAAACCATGACCCCAACTACAACCGTAGTGGTAAAGGATGGCTCGGCCAACCCTGCACCGCTTGGCCTTTGTGCCTTTGGCCTCACTACCATTTTATTGAACATCCACAACGCCGGTTTTACCGAGCTCAGCTCCATGATACTGGGCATGGGCATATTTTACGGCGGACTGGCACAAGTGATTGCCGGTATCATCGAAGCTAAAAAGAATAATACTTTCGGCCTTACTGCCTTTACCTCTTACGGGTTTTTCTGGCTATCGCTGGTGGGCTTGCTGGTGATGCCTAAATTGGGCTGGGCCGAACCGGCCAGCAACGGCAGTATGGTAGCTTACCTGAGTATCTGGGGTATATTTACATTTTGCCTTTTTTTTGGTACCCTGCGTTTAAACCGCGCTTTACAGTTTGTATTTGCTTCGCTTACCATTTTGTTTGCTTTACTGGTGTGGGGCGATGCCTCGGGCGATGCCGGGATTAAGCACCTGGCCGGTTACGAGGGCATTGTTTGCGGTGCATCAGCAGTGTATACCGGTATGGCCGGCGTGCTTAACGAGGTTTATGGTAAAACTATTTTACCAATTGGCCCGGTTAACGCAAACTAAGCCGCATAATTGCTAATTTTACGGCGTGAAAGATTACAAAAAGTACTATAGCATCAACGCCACGCCGCAGGAGATATACGCTGCCATTACCAATCCGCTCACCTTACAACTCTGGACCGGAGAACCGGCCGAAATGTCGACCGAGCCTGGCAGCGAGTTTAGCCTTTGGGACGGTGCCATTGTAGGTAAAAACCTGGAGTTTGAGGAAGGCAAAAAATTGGTGCAGCAATGGTATTTTGATGGGCAGGATGAACCCTCTATTGTAACGATAAAGCTTCACGCCGACAAACACGGCACATCAGCCGAATTACGTCACAACAATATACCGGACGAAGCCTACAATGATATTGTTGAAGGCTGGAACGATGTATACTTTGGCGGCATTGCCGAATTTTATGAGAGCATCTAATTTCAACGAGTATTATAAACAAAAAGAAGCCGTCTCATAAGTCAATTATGAGGCGTTTTTTTGTTTTAATAGAGCAAGGCAAGCCATTAGTCCATGGCTGTACAGTAGTGGCTTTGTTTGGAGTTGCTTTGTTTGTTGATGCGTGT
>CAJYSL010000395.1 GCA_913777515.1 uncultured Mucilaginibacter sp. | reverse complement strand
AAAATACACTCGCTAACGGCAATATTCAGGTCGGCACTTTTGGTTACAATTGCTGCGTTTTTGGCATCCAAACTTAATACGGCACGCAGGCGGTTAATTTTTGGATGGCGCTTTTTTAAATCATTAGCTACCTTACTTGAGCCAATGAAAGCCAGTACGTTGATACGGCCTGTAGCCATTAAGCCTGGCGTTACGTTAGCTCCACGACCGTAAACGGTATTTACCACGCCTTTAGGAAACGATTCCTGGAAAGCACGCAGTAATGGGTAATGTACTAAAGTACCGTGCTTTGGTGGTTTAAATAAAATGGTATTACCCATAATGATGGCCGGAATCAGAGTAGTGAAGGTTTCGTTCAGCGGGTAGTTGAACGGGCCCATACATAACACTACACCAATAGGCGAACGGCGGGTTTGCGCCACCACGCCTTCGGCAATTTCGAACCGGGATGATTGGCGGTCGGTATCTTTTAGGGCATCAATAGTTAAATTGATGTAGTCGACCGTACGGTCAAACTCTTTGGTAGAGTCGGCCAGCGACTTACCAATTTCCCACATAATCAGTTTAATTACCAAATCGCGCTGCTCTACCATTTTGTACACAAACTTTTGCATACACTTAATGCGGTCGGCTACGCTCATAGTAGGCCACTCGCCGCGGCCGTTGTTATAAGCTGTTTCGGCTGCTTCTAAGGCATCCATGGCTTCTTTTTCGGTACCCAGCGGATAACTGCCAATCAGTTTACGCTGTAAACCATCGGGTCCGGGTATACAAATGGGCGAATACACATCGCTCACTTCCCCGTCCCATGGTTTCATTTCGCCGTTAACCAAATACTCACGCTGATGCAGCTCTTCAATCCGGTATTCGACCGGAATCTGGCTTTCATCAACAAATAAGCTGTTAAGCTCGTCTTTGAAACTCATGATAATTGTTTAATGTTAATATCTCTGTTCAGGTTGTTTTATTGCGATAAACATATGCCGTGCCAATTCAAAGAAGGATAATCTTCAGAAACGGGCGATGACATCAATTACATTTCAATTGGCTTCATTTTAGGCACCAGTGTTTTCATCACTACCCAGGCAATCACATAAGCTATGGCACAAACCACAAACATAATAGAGTAGCCGGTGCTGATGTTGCCCGCAGCCTTGTAATGGTCAAACAGCATACCGCCGCCTTTACTTAACAAAAACGAACCGATACCGCCGGCCATACCACCGATGCCGGTAATAGTAGCAATCGCTTTTTTCGGGAACATATCGCCAACGGTGGTAAATATGTTAGCCGACCACGCTTGGTGAGCAGAGGCACCTATAGCAATTAAGGCTACCGCCCACCAGTAACTGTACTCGCTCAGGTAAGGAGTCAACAATACCACCAGCGGGAAAAGGGCAATAATTAACATGGCTTTCATACGACCAGTGTAGGCATCGTAACCTTTGTTGATAAAGTAAGCCGGGAACGCGCCGCCGCCGATGGAGCCAAACATCGTAATAGTATACAGTACGGCAATGGGTAGTGAGATGGAAGTACCGGTCATATGATAACGGGAATCAAAGTAGGCCGGCAGCCAGAACAGGTAAAACCACCATACACCATCCGTCATAAACTTACCGAAGGCGAATGCCCAGGTTTGCTTGTATTTTAAACACTCGCTGTATGTAAATTTTTTACCCTCGTCTTCCTTTTCTACTTTGATAGGTTCGTGCTGCTGTATTTCATCACTGTGGATGTACGCATACTCGGCCTCGTTTACATTTTTGTTTTTTGAAGGGATTTCGTACAGCATCAGCCAAAAAATCAGCCAGATAAAGCCGATGGCACCAATGCTGATAAACGCCCACTGCCAACCCCAGGTTACGGCAATCCAAGGCACCAGGATGGGAGCTAAGATAGCGCCTACGTTAGCGCCGGAGTTAAATACACCCGTAGCCAGAGCACGATCCTTTTTAGGGAAATACTCAGCTGTAGTTTTGATAGCTGCCGGAAAGTTACCCGACTCGCCCGCCGCCAGCACCGTACGACCTAATGAGAAACCTAATATGTTGTTAGGTATTAAGTGAGCCACCGCGTGTACAATAGCACCTATAGACCATAAAATTATAGACCATGCATAACCGCTTTTGGTACCCAGATAATCTACTATACGTCCGGCAAACAACATCGAAAATGCGTAGGCCAGTGAAAATACGCCCACAATGGTTCCGTAGTCGCTATCTGTCCAGCCGAACTCTTTTGACAGTGTGGGCTTTAATAAGCTCAGTACCTGCCGGTCGAGGTAATTAATAGTAGTGGCAAAAAACAGCAGGGCACAAATGGTCCAACGGTAATTGCTCATTTTAAGGTTACTCATAATGGGTTATAGATAGTTATTACCGGCTGGTTTTTACTAATTCCAGGGCTTTTTGTGTATCGGTGAATAATTGGTCGTATTGTTTTTCTTCGAGTACTTTTTTGCTGATGAGTTTGCTGCCCATGCCTACGGCACATACACCGGCCTTAAACCAGGTAGATATATTGCCAGCTTCTAATTCTACACCACCGGTTGGCATAAATAACTGGTCGCGGAACAGCTCTTTAATAGCGGTTAAAAAGCCGGGACCTAAAATATTGGCCGGGAAAAGTTTAATCAGCGCTGCATCATTGCACTGCGCAGTATAAATTTCGGTGGGTGTCATACAGCCCGGTATCCACAGCATATTGCGGTCGTGCGCCATTTTAGCCACCTCCGGGTTAACAATCGGCGACACCAGGAAATCGGCTCCGGCGTTGATAAATGCATCGGCATCGTTAACTGACTTAATAGTACCGATACCTAAATGCAAATCGGGCATTTCGTTTTGCTGCAGCTCTTTTAGCTTTTTAAAGTTATCGAGCGCTGCGGCGCCGCGGTTGGTGTACTCAAATACACGCACGCCGGCTTTATACAAAGTACGGGTTACCTCTACACTGGTGGCTGCATCTTCGTAAAAAAACAAAGGCAGCATGCCCTGGGCAACAATGCTATCTAATACTTCCTGTTTGGTTTTCATTTACTTAATTTCTTTTTCTATTTCCTCAACGGTTTTGTTAGTGGCATCGCTGTTTACAAAAAGCTTGGTAAAAGCGGCAGCCGTAGCAAAGTTTACGGTTTGCTGCGGGTCTAAACCGTTGTAAAAGCCATAAATAAGGCCGGCCATATAGCAATCGCCGCTACCTACTTTATCAATAATGGTTTCGGCAGCATACTCGCCCGAGAGGTAAGGTTTACCATCGGTATACAATACGGTATAATACTGTACATCTGTATTATTAGCATCAAACCTAAAGGTGTTGGCTACCGCCTTACATTTGGGGAATTGCTTAATAATAGCCTCCGAACTGTTTTGTGCTTCTTTCACATACAAGCTTTTTTGGCCCGACTCGGTTACATCCGGACTTACCGGCGTACCCAGCATGCGTTCGGCGGCCCAAACGTTGCCCATAATCAGGTCGCAGTACTGCGCCAGTTCGGGCATTACGTCAATCGGCTCTTTACCGTATTTCCACAATTTGGCGCGGTAGTTTAAATCGACCGAAATGGTGATGCCTTTTTTGGATGCCGCTTCTAATACTTCTTTGCAAACATTGGCAGCATTTTGACTAATGGCCGGGCATATGGCACTAAAGTGAAACCAAGTTACACCATCCAATACGGCATCCCAATCCACCTGTCCGGGCGTTAACTCGGCAAAGGCCGAATAGGCACGGTCGTAAATCAGAGCATCGTGCTTTAAGTCCTGCCCTTTAGTTAAAAAGTACAGGCCAACGCGGTTGCCGTGATAAAAGATAGAAGATGTGTCAATATCCTTATCTTCCAAAAAACTCACAATTTGCGCCGACATACCATTTTTAGGCAAAGCCGTAAAATAGCGCGAAGGCACATCCCATAAGGCTAATGCGGTAGCCACGTTAAGCTCGGCACCACCTACAAAAACAGGCAAGCTGTTTTGCTGCAGCCAATCGCCCTGCGCATCAGGGGTGATGCGCAGCAGCAATTCGCCAAAGTTTAAAACAGCTCCTGTAGTATAATCTTTACTGGTTAATTCGCTCATTTATAATTCGCTAATTAGAACGGGAAGTAATTTTTAGCGTTGTAATAACAAATGTCCTGGATGATCTTTCCGGTCCACTCAATATCATTAGGCAATTCGCCATTCTCAATATCTTCGGCAAACAGGTTACATACAATACGACGGAAGTACTCATGACGAGGGAACGATAAGAAGCTGCGCGAATCGGTAAGCATACCGATGAAACGGCTAATCAAACCTAAATTCGATAAAGCATTCATCTGCCTAATCATACCATCTTTCTGGTCCAGGAACCACCAACCCGAGCCAAACTGTACTTTACCGGCAACGGTACCATCGTTGAAATTACCTATCATGGCGGCCATCATTTCGTTATCAGCGGGGTTAAGGTTGTAGATGATGGTTTTGGTCAGTTTATCTTCGGTATCTAACTTGTTCAGGAATTTTGATAGGTTAGCGGCCTGGCTGAAATCACCAATAGAGTCGAAACCGGTATCAGGACCTAATTTGGTTAACAAACGGGTATTGTTGTTGCGCAAAGCACCCAGGTGGAATTGCTGAACCCATCCTTTTTCGTGGTCCCAAATGGCAAACTGGATGAGTAAAGCCGATTTGATTTTTAAGATTTCGCCCGGAAGCAGAGCCTGGCCCGAACGGATTTTATCAAAAATGGCTTTAACTTCTTCGTTGGTATAATTTTCGGCATAGATATGTTCTAAACCATGGTCTGATACCTTACAACCATGTGCAGCAAAGAAATCATGGCGGGTTTTTAATGCAGCCAGATAGCTGTCATAGTCGCTGATGCTTACGTTAGCCACTTCTTCCAGCTTGTTAATGTAAGCGTTCAGCGCCTGGGTATCGTCGGCATTCATGGCTTTGTCCGGACGGAAAGTAGGCAGTATTTTAGCCACGTCGCTACCGACCATTTGCTGATGAAACTCCAGGTTATCCAGCGGGTCATCGGTAGTACAAATGGTTTCTACCTTCATTTTTTTAATGAGGCTTTGCACCGCAAATTCCGGCGTTTGCAGCTTGGCCGAACAATCATCATAGATTTTTTTAGCGGTATCGGGCGACAAAATCTCATCGGTGTCAAAATAACGCTGTAACTCTAAATGTGTCCAGTGGTATAAAGGGTTACGCAGGGTGTAAGGAACAGTAGCTGCCCATTTTTCAAATTTTTCGGCATCACTCTTATTACCGGTAATGTAGCTTTCGTCTACACCGTTGGTACGCAGGGCCCGCCATTTGTAATGGTCGCCGTATAGCCAGGCGTGGGTTAAATTTTTAAAATTGAGGTTTGCTGCAATTTCGTTGGGCGGGAGGTGACAATGATAGTCGATGATAGGGAGCCCTTTGGCATACTCGTGGTACAAGCGCTGCGCAGTTTCGGTTTGCAGCAAAAAATTCTCATCTAAAAACTTTTTCATAACAAATGTGGTACAGGCAACTTATAGCGGTTGCTTTGATGTTAGTGACTGTTTTGAACAGTTGGGTTTATATATTTTTAATAATATGCTTTGTCTGATGCCTTATTGGCAACCATAGGTAAAACACAAACTAAATAATAATTATTGAGTATCTGAAAGATTTTGCCTTTAAACGTAGCCAATACGTTTAAAAAGTTACGCAATCGTTTGCTCTGGGTTGCAGGGCCATAATACGTGTAAAAAGTACACTGGAGCATGTTTTTGAGAAGCAGGCCGCAAAGCAGCTTGGGGTTAATCAACCCTTAATCCAATGGTAAAGCAAGCTTAACAATTTAACCGCCAAGAAAAGCACTAAACCCATAAACACCACCAAAAATATGAATATCATAATCAGCGTTCCGGTACCCCGGCCCTGGTGTTTACCCTCTTCATAATGCTCTTTTAGCAGCTTGATGTTGCGGGTGTTGGATTTATAGTAAAAATCAAAAACTTGCCCAATAAGCGGGATAGAACCAATGATGCCATCGAGCATTAAATTAAACATCATTAAAATAAGCACTTTGCGGCTTACGCCATGCTTGGCCATGGTAAGCACTAAGGCGGCACCTACCATAAAACCGGCAGCATCGCCGGCCACGGGTAACAAATTGATAATGGGGTCGAGTCCGAATTTAAATTTGGTACCGGGTATCCTGAACTGTTCATCAAACAAATAAGCAATCCGCTCCACCCATTTGAGGCGACCGGTAAGATTTACAGGCGGTTTATTATTTGATAGATTAGCCACAGTAAATTCATCAACTCATTTTACAGCTAATGGTTTGATTAATAGCTGTTAGTTGTACTTTTTAAATAAAGGCATATCTAAACCAATACCATATTCCAAAAAACTCTTTCGGCAACCGCTTGTATACCAAACTGGCAACATATGCCTTATTGGTTAATCATACTTCTGTCCTATGTTCTATTCTCAGCAACAAGTTAAGCTTAAAAGTTCTCAAAAACGCTCACCACTTTTATGGGTACTTACTTTATGCTGCTTTATATATATACTACCAGCCCACGCACAAGACAGTGTTAAGGTAAAAACTGACTCCGCTCAAACCATTCCGGATACGCTGCTTTTCAGGATACAAAAAGCGCAGGCAGCCATTACCGAAATTAACGCCACCAACAAGCGGGGCTTTGGCATCCCGGCCATTAGCGACGGACTTACAGCCCTAAAAAAAGATATTGCCCCGGTAAAACGCGACGTAGATGCCGCCGGTAAGCTTACGGATGCTAAAAGTTTAGTGAGTTATAACCTGATTTTAAAAGATGCCTTAACTAAGCTTACCACCTGGCGCAACTCGTTAACTAAGTACAATAACGATTTACAGCGCCTGGCTGATGAGGTGATTAAACTAAGTAATGATTCGGTGTTGATGGTTAATGCTGCTGACACCACCGAAAAGCGGCTTTATAATGCACAACTCATTAATATTAAGCAAAGGCTGCAAAATGCCGGTAAGGGCACCACTGCTAAATTAGACACGGTTAGCCATTTGCTAGCCGACGTATCGGCTGAGTACATTACGGTTACCGATTTACAAAATTCTATTAATGACCACTTGCGGCAATCGGGCCAAAGTGCGCTGAGCCGCGAGTCGCCTTATATATGGTCGGCACCGAGTACGGGCAGTGGTAACCGCAGCGTGGGCGAGTTAATCCAATCATCATTTGAAGGACAGAACAAGATATTGAGCTACTTTATCAGCAGTACGTGGGACAACCGCCTGCTTTTATTACTCATAGGCGTAGCCTTTTATGTTTGGGTATACCGCAATTTTAAAAATGCCCGCAAGGCCGAACTGCAGCAAAGCATCGGCACGCTTAACTTTATTTACATCAGGCCGTATCCGGTTATCGCTACGCTGATTGTGATGCTTAACCTCACCCCGCTTTTTGAGCCGGATGCACCGTCAATGTATATTGAAATTACGCAGTTTTTGATACTGATTGTAATTACCATACATTTCTGGAAAACGCTGCCTAAACCCGACTTAAACTACTGGCTGGTTATTGTGGCGCTGTACATCGTCATCATTTTAACCAATATGGTAGTAAACGATGCCTTATGGATGCGTTTGTGGCTGATGGCGTTGAATTTAGGTTCATTATATATCGGCTATTACTTTTACCGCAAACTACTGCAGGCCAACATTACCGAGCGCTTAATTAAACCCATATTAATTATTTTCTGGGTGCTCAACTTGCTATCCGTAGCGCTTAATGTGTTTGGGCGCATTAGCCTGGCCAAAGTATTCAGTACAACTGCCATTATAGGTCTTACCCAAATTATTGCACTGGCTATTTTTGTACAGGTACTTACCGATGCACTTGAGCTGCAAATTAAAGTAGGCTCTAATACCAATGGGCTGTTTTCGCGTATTAATCTGAGCAGTACCCGTAAATCATTCAAACGCATATTGTCGGTAGTTGCGGTAATACTCTGGTTATTGGTGTTTCTGATTAACCTAAGCATTGCCGGTGGAGTGTTTGCACTTTTACACACCCTTTTAAATAAACCCCGAACCTTTGGCAGTGTAACCTTTACGCTGGGCAATGTGCTGTTTTTTGGGGTAATTATTTATGTAGCCAACATGCTGCAAAAACACATTGGCGTACTGTTTGGCGAAAACAACAACCTTAAATTTGATGATAAGATAGAACATAAAGGTTCTAAACTGGTGCTGGTGCGGCTCGTCATTTTCATCATTGGTTTACTGCTGGCCGTAACCGCATCAGGTATTGGTATTGACAAACTTACGGTAGTGGTTGGCGCACTGAGTGTGGGTATCGGTTTGGGTATGCAAAACATCGTAAACAACTTTGTATCGGGCATCATTCTCATTTTTGAAAAGCCGTTTCGTATTGGCGATTACATCGAACTGGCTGATAAAAAAGGCAAGGTTCAGGATATTGGTATCCGTTCGAGTAAGATGCTTACCCCACAGGGTTCTGAAGTCATTATTCCTAACGGCGACTTACTATCAGGCCGGCTGGTTAACTGGACGTTGAGTAACGATTACCTGAAAACGGAACTGATATTTAAAGTGAACATTGCAACCGACCTGCAAGCCGTATTTAAAATCATCGAAGAAGAAGTAAGCAAGAGCGACAGCGTGGTCAGAAACCTGCCGCCCGAAATACTGGTGAATACAATTTTGCTTGACGCTGTTGAACTGAAAGTGCTGGTTTGGATTACCGACATTTACAGCGAAGCCTCCTTTAAAAGCGAATTGTATAAAAAGCTGCTGTTAAAGTTTGCCGAGCTGCAAGTGAAGGTAATGTAAGCAGAATGGCAATTACTCGGCCTTAGTTTCGGGTAAAAACTCAGCTTCGCTGATATACTTATTTTCGATTTGCTTGTTGGCTTTGGCGCCTAACTTCTTAATTTTTTCGGCAGTGATGGTCAGGTTACCGCGACCATCACTCAGTTTGTTGATAGCTTTATCGTAAGCATCCTGGCTGAGTTTGAGGTTACGGCCAATGCTGTCCATATCGGTTAAAAAGCCTACAAACTTGTCGTACATCTCGCCGCTCAGGCGGGCTATTTCCATTACGTTACGATTTTGGCGTTCCTGTTTCCACATACTGGCAATGGTACGCAGCGTGGCTAATAAGGTTGACGGACTTACAATGACCACGCGTTTGTCCCAGGCATCATTAAACAAATCGGCATCCAGTTGCACTGCAAAACTGAACGATGATTCGATAGGGACAAACAACAGTACAAAATCGGGCGAGTTTATTTTTTGCAGGTCGTGATAGTTTTTGGCTGATAGCCCCTGCACATGGCTGCGCAACGACTCTACGTGAGCCCGCGCATGCAGCTTGCGGTCTTCTTCAGTTTCGCAATTTACCAAACGCTCGTAGGCAATCAATGATACTTTAGAGTCGATGATTAAATGTTTATCATCCGGCAAATCAATCACCACATCGGGCTGAAAACGGGTACCATCCTGCGCCTGGTGGCTGGCCTGGATGCGGTATTCGCGGTCTTTCACCAGCCCGGAGCGCTCTAATACTTTCTCTAAAATGAACTCACCCCAGTTACCCTGCTTTTTAGTATCGCCTTTTAAGGCTTTGGTCAAGTTTTGCGCCTCGCTGCTGATTTGCTTGTTTAGTTCCATCAATTGCGTAATTACACCTTTTAAGGTGTTACGGTCGGCAGCCTCCATGTTGTACACTTTATCTACCTTATCCTCAAAAGCTTTGATGTTTTCTTTAAGCGGACTCAGGATATGGTCGAGGTTATTTTTGTTGACATCTAAAAACTCACGCGATTTTTCTTTTAACAGCTTTTCGGCCACATTCTCAAATTCGCGCTGAAAATGCTGTCGGGTTTGCTCTATCTCTACTTTTTGCTCCTGGAGTTTTTCTTGTTGGGCTTTATAATAAGCGCGGGTACTTTCGAGTGCCTGGCTAACCTGGGCCAGTTCCTGACGCTCAAATACAAGCTGGTCGGCCAGTTTAATGTTTTCTTCTTTCAGCAGTTGGGTGATGCTGTCTTTTTCGGCGTAAGCGCTTTTAACTTTCTCTTCGGCAACGCATAGGTTTATATTCAGTTTCTCGTTGTTTGCTTTAAGCTGATTAAATTCTTCTGCCGAAATGCCATTTGCATTATTCTTCCCCTTACTCACAAACAAGAAAACCGCAATCAACAAAATCACTACGGCAATAGCCAAAATCCCTACACTCATCCGATAAAATTTTTAGCAAATGAAAGAAGGATTTCTGAATAATACTAATTTTATTTGATTACGGCTTAACCGGCGTGGTATCAGTTTGCGGTGTGGCCACACCCCGGCCAATGGTGCTGGTATCGGTTCCGCCGGTTGAATTACCCGACATCGTACCCGACCCGGCAGCTTTACCGGTATCCACCGGCCCCGAATTACCATGAAACCCCGAGTCGGCTACATCTCCACCGGTTTTACTGGTTGAGCTTTTACAAGCTGCCAAAGAAGCAGCACCCATCATCACCATACAAAGTAGCTTTTTCATGATTTCAGTTTATTCTTCAACAGGATAAACCTAAAACTGTTTGGCGGGTGTAGCCGGACAGTATTATTCTGCTTTTTCAACACGTAAGCCTACATCGCTTACGGAGCGCAATGGGTTATCGCGCATATTTTGCTCAATTTCGAAGTGGTATTTGCCTGCAGCCGGGAAACGATATTGCTGCTTAAACGGAATTTGATAGCTGTACATACTGCCCGAGCCTTTGCCCAGCCACTCGCCCGTTGGGCTGGCCAGTTTGAGTTCGTAACGTGTGGTGGTAGCTTTTTTGGTTGGTCCCTGGCTTTGGTAAACCAACACAAACATGTTGGAGTATCGGTAGGCCGACGTTACCCGGACGTTAAGATATAAATTATAAGCGGCCTGGGTATCCTGGATGTCAACATCAAACTTAATCTTATTACCATAAATCCAGTTATGGTTGGCAATGGAGATGCTCTCGTCCATTACCCGCTTGGGGTCTGAGCAACCCGTAAAGGCCAGCAGCAATGCCATAATAAAACAGGAAAATCCATAATTTAAAAACCATCTGCTGCCCGGTATAAGGGCAACAGATGGTTGTACAAATGCTTTATTACAGGCTGCTAACTTCATGCTTGCGGAGCGTTGGGTTGCTGGTTGTTGTTGTTATTGCCGCGGTTACGGTTAGGCCGGTGCCTGCGGTTGTTACGCCTGGCACCTTCGCCACCTGTTTTATTACCTTCGGCTGCACCGTCTACCGGTTTGGCATCACTGGCCATAGCGGCCGTTACCGGCGTATTTTGCCGCGGTGCATTATTAGGCTTTTGCTGATTGTCGGGCCTTGGCTGGTTACCTTGTTTTTGCTGGTTTTTAGGCCTTGGCTGGTTGTTCTGTGGCTTTTTATCAGCAGCAGGCGGCTGATTGTTATTATTGTTGTTATTATTGCCTTGTGGCTTCCTTTCAGCAGCTTGTGCCTGTTGAGGTTGCCCGCCGGCCTGAGGTGCGCCCGGCTTTTTATTCTTTTTCTTCTTGTTATTACGGTTCTGCTGGCTGCGCTCATCTAAACGGGTCAGGCTGTCCTGGCCAACTACGTTTTCGTAATCCAGTACTTTTACCGGTGCGGCTTTGGTTTCTACTACATCGTCCAGTTCCGCCGGGGCAATGCCTTCTTTATTTAAACGCTGCACTTCTTTAACGCGGGCAATGGTAAGCGGTATCCAGTTTTCGGCGCCGGGTAAGCTAAACCACATCATGCGTTTAAAAATATCCGTTTTTTGCAGCCTGGCATCGCCTTGTTCGGTGCGTAAAACATTGACGTTATCAGGTATGTGCTTCAGCGCATCCATGTAGCCATCTAACTCGTAGTTTAAACAGCATTTGAGCTTACCACACTGCCCGGCCAGCTTTAGCGTATTTAACGATAAATTCTGGTAACGCGCAGCCGAGGTAGAAACCGTTTTGAAGTCGGTTAACCAAGTAGAGCAGCATAACTCGCGACCGCAAGAGCCTATACCACCCAAACGGCTGGCCTCCTGGCGCATACCAATCTGCCGCATCTCGATACGAATACGGAAAGCTTCGGCCATTTTTTTAATCAGTTCCCTGAAATCGACCCGGCCTTCGGCAGTGTAGTAAAAAGTAGCTTTGGTTTTATCGCCCTGGTAATCTACGTCGCTTATCTTCATAGATAAGTTAAGGTCGAGCGCCAGTTTCCGGGCACGGTGCATAGTTTCCCATTCCAGCTCTTTGGCAATTTTCCATTTATCCACATCGGCAGGCGTAGCACGGCGGTAGATTCTTTTGGTAACGTCCGCCTCTTTAACGTGGCGCTTTACCATTTGCATACGCACCAGTTCGCCGGTTAACGATACGTGACCAATGTCGTACCCGCCGGTTGCGGTTTCAACGGCCACCAGTTCGCCCGATTCGAGGTATATATTGTCGGCGTTAAGGTAAAAATCCTTACGCGAGCCTTTAAATTTTATCTCAACTACCTGGAAAGGCTTGTAGCTCGACGGCATATCCATATGCGCCAGCCAATCGTACACATCAAGCTTGCTGCAGCCATTGGTCATGCATGACCCATTGCTTTTACAGCCTGCCGGTGTACATCCGCCCCCGGTAGAGCAACTTCCACATCCCATTTTAAGTTATATATTGGTTCCCTTTCGGGATTATTTTAAAGTGTAATATTTTAATAATCTGCAAAGATACATCTAAAAACAAAATTTTAGGATTTGCATTTCGTTCAACCGCGTAGTGCGCTTTTTCCAGCACTTCGCTAATGGCTTCGGCCATTTCCATACTCATTACGCCGGCCATTTTTTGCGCGGTTTCTTTTTCGGCCGCAGGTAAATGTACCAGGCTGCCCGCCCCCCCCAACAGCAAGCAGCACTCCCTGATGTAGCTGATGCCGTAACGGATAAAATTCTTTTGCGGTTCGCGCCCGGCTTTAGCTTTGACCTCCACAAACTTCATAACGTTGAGGCCTTTATTACCATAGCAGTTACGCAGCCATTCCACAAAATCAGCATGAAAGCTATTGGTTTCCTGCTGCAGCATGTTTAATGCTTCGGTTAGGTTACCGTTGCTTAAGTAAGCGGCTTCTTCGGCAGTTTGAGCAGGTACACCGCGCTCGTTCACCAGATAATTACGTACATCATCGTATCCCAGGGCAGGTATCTTAACCAGTTGTGTACGCGACAAAATAGTATTTAAAATCTGGTCCTGGTTTTGGGCCACCAGTAAAAACACAGTGTTGGGTTGCGGCTCTTCAATAATTTTCAGCAGCGTGTTGCCTTCTTTATCCAGATATTCGGGCAACCACAAAATCAATATTTTGTAAACCGACTCAAAGGGTTTCAGGCTCAGCTTTTTGATAATCTGGTGGCACTCGGCAATATTGATATTAGCCTGTTTATTCTCGGCCTCCAGGTACCCGCGCCAGGTCTCCAGGCTAAGGTACGGATGGGTAAGCAGTGCCTCACGCCATTGCTCAATAAAACTCAGCGCCGTATCGTTTTTGTCAGAAGCAAAGAACGGGTACGAAAAATGCAAATCGGGGTGTACCAGCTTTTCATATTTACGGCAGGAAGCACATACCCCACACGAATCGTCGATTTTCCGGTCTTCGCACGATAGATATTGCGCATAAGCAACGGCCAGCGCCAATGAACCCGAACCCTCGGGCCCCAGAAATAATTGCGCATGGCTTACCCTGTTCTCGCGAACAGTGTTCAATAAACGTTGCTTTACAGCTTGCTGCCCTTCAATATCTTTAAACTGCATTGGTGCAAGATATAAATTTTTTATTAGTGCGTTGTCAATTGTAGGTTAGCAGGCAAGTAATGACAATAATGTTAAATGCTAACCGGGTCAATACTGCCCGGCAATTGGTAAGTTTGCATTTTACATCACTGCAATAAAACAATAACTATGGCCCGAGTAATGTCTTTTGATTATGGTACCAAGCGCATCGGCCTTGCCGTAACGGACCCGCTGCAAATGATTGCCACCGGGCTGGATAACATCCACCCCAAAGACATTATCGAGTACCTGAAAAAGTATTTGCAAACCGAACAGGTAGAAACCTTTGTGGTAGGCGAACCCAAGCAAATGGACAACACCCCTTCGCAATCGGCAATGCATGTACGCGGCTTTGTTAATTTATTAAAAAAGACCTTCCCGGAGATTCCTGTTGAAATGATGGACGAGCGCTTTACCTCAAAAATGGCCTCTGCAGCCATTTTAGCCGGCGGTGTAAAAAAAGCAGGCCGTCAGAATAAGGCATTGGTGGATACGGTTTCAGCAGTGATTTTATTGCAATCGTGGATGGAGCAGCGGTCATTCAAAAAACTATAAACACATTTAGATGCATTGGCTTGATATACTTGATAAAGTTATTGTTTACTTAACTTCTCTTTTAAGTTCAATAACCTCTAAGGGCTGGTTGCCGTTTATAATATTTTTGGTTGGTTATTTCTTAAATTGGAAAAAGTCTCAAGTTGACAAAAAAGACGAGAATATTACTTATCGCAATTTGTTTATTTCATGGGTTCAAACGGCGAATAACAGGACTAAAGAGCAATCGCGAAATTGCAAAGAGTTTGCAGATGACTTGTTGAACAGCAAATATATAGACACCGCACCTTTTAAGTCATCTCCTCTTATGTACGAAAAATTAAACAGCCTGAATTTTGATAAAGTCATCAAAGCCTTTGTTTTCAACTCGACGGGAAAAGACAACTTAATAAGGTTTAACAGTCTGATTGCGAATGTCAATTATCTAGCAGTTGTTGGGCCGGAACTTAAAGACAAGTATGAGAAGTCATACAAATCTATGGAACTTATAAACTCAGAATTTAACAGCACATTTTTAAAAATTGAAGCATTGTTTTTTCGAAAAGTTTCTGAAGTAGGGCAAGATACACATCACTCAGACGCCAGATACATCAAAGTGCTAAATGATTTCAGAAATACCTGGACAGAGTCTATAGATAAATCTGAAGTAGTTAGTACCACACAGCATACTATAGAAAAGCTGATTAAACCGTCTTTAGAATTTATAAAGAGTAGTTTCAACCAAAAGAAAGGTAATGTTTTCCTTTTAGAAATGTATGATTTGTTAAACACAATGATACTTGTCGACAGAAAATGGACCATTTATAAAAAAGGAACAAGTGAAATTTTCAAAAATTATGGAGAAGCTATAGATTCAAGCTATGGAGAACTTGAAAAAGATATTGATTACTTTCAAACACAAACTAAGTTAGTACCTTATTGGAAAATTAAATAAACAACTCAATCTATATGCTTACTAATTAATTGTGTCTTAGAAGTCGAATTTCAATAATTAACTCCTTTCAGAGCTTATTTTAAATAAACAAATGGTGGTATAAAATTTCATCTGCCAAACACATCTAAAAACACCTCTACCAAAATACCTACCTTTGCCGGATGGAAATATTAGACCCGCAATTGCAGCTTTACCTGGAAACGCATTGTGACCCGGAACCCGAAGCTTTGAAAAAAATCAATCGCGAAACGTATTTAAAGCAGTTAAAACCTAATATGTTGTCGGGCCATTACCAGGGACGCTTGCTGAGCATGCTGAGTAAACTGATAAACCCAAAACTCATTTTGGAAATTGGTTCATTTACGGGCTATGCAACCATTTGCCTGGCCGAAGGGCTGACCGAAGGCGGCAAAATACACACCATTGAAGTGAACCGCGAGCAGGAAGAAACACTGCGCAAAAACTTTGAAGTATCGGGCTTTACCGACCGCATTAAACTGCATATAGGTGACGCTAAGCAAGTTATATTTGGATTTACCGATAAAGTTTTTGATATTTGTTTTATTGACGCAGATAAGAAGAGCAATTTGACTTATTTTGAGTTGATTATTGACAAGATACGGCCGGGAGGTTTAATAATAATTGATAACGTTTTGTGGAAGGGCAAAGTGTACGGCGAAGCATCAGATGCCGATACCATCCTTTTCAGAAAACTAAATGACGCCATTGCTGTTAACACACAGGTTGAGAAACTTATACTACCTGTGCGAGACGGAGTGCTCGTCATCAGAAAGAAGTAAATTATGAAGAAAATCTTACTGTTTGCATGTTTGCTTACATCCACCTTTGCTGCTTCAGCACAAACAAACAACGCTTCAGAATCTTATATTGATAAGTTCAAAAACAATGCCATCCGCATTATGCATGAGAGTGGGGTGCCAGCCAGCATCATTTTAGCTATCGCCATGCATGAGTCGGCCAGCGGAAACAGCAAATTAGCACGTACACAAAACAATCACTTTGGGATGAAGGGCAAAAGCCCCGTATCTTATTCAGGACGCAAGCGTGTACACTCCTCCTTTAAACAATACGATTCCGCCTCAGACTCTTTCCAGGATTTTGCCCGCATCATGACTGAGCGTAAGCAATTTAGCCATTTAGCACAGACCCTTAGCCATTACGATTATAAAAGCTGGGTAAAAGGTATACAGCGCAGTGGTTACGCCAGCAGCCGCGCCTGGGGCAACCAAGTGTTAGGCCTTATCCGGAAATACGAATTGCATGCTTATGATGAGCAGCCCGATTCGGTAAAGGCAGAGCCTAAGCGCAATTAATCCAACCGGCATCCTTTTACAGTAACACTTTGATAAAGTAAGCTTTTACGTTGCTTCCTAAAAAGCAATGCTTTACTTTTATAGCCTAAAATTTTACTCGTGTTAAAAAATACAGGTTACTGGCTTTTGATGGTTGTGGTGCTGTCGTCATGTGCTGCCCGTAAAAAAGTATTAAGCCCTACTGATGTAGCGCACGAAAACAATAAGCGCATACAAAACGAAAATCGGCAGGCCATTGGCGCCCATTCTACCTACACGGTAAACTCCTACATCGACCGGTTTAAAGCCATCGCCGTTAAAGAAATGAACCTGTATGGCATCCCGGCCAGCATTACCCTGGCGCAGGGATTGTTCGAGTCGGGCTTTGGCAATGGCGAACTGTCCAAAGTAGCCAACAACCATTTTGGAATCAAATGTACATCCGACTGGAAAGGTCGTAGCTATTATAAAGACGACGATAACATTAACGACTGTTTTCGGGTGTACAATAACCCCGAAGACTCATACCGCGACCACTCTGAGTTCTTAAAACGTAAACGCTATGCACGTTTGTTTGAGCTGGATAAGAATGATTATGTGGGCTGGGCTTACGGCTTAAAAGAAGCCGGCTACGCTACCAATCCGCAATACCCACAGCTGCTCATCAACACTATCCAAAAATATCACCTAGACCAGTACGACCGCCCGGAAGGCGAAATTCAGAAAATAAAGCGCGAAGACCGCGTGCTGAGCCAAATCAACCAAAACATTGGCAAGGCAGTTAAAGATTCTATTATTAAAGCTACGCCCGACCATAAATTATATACCGTAGTTACCGGCGATACACTATATTCGGTATCGCGGCGTTTTGGCCTTACGGTTGACGAACTCAGGGCGCTTAATAATTTGCCGGACAACAATATCAAAATAGGTCAGCAAATTGTGGTGAGCAAATAGTTTGTACACCGGGTTAAACCGCCGCTGTTAAAAACAGTTAAATTGTTCAACCATCTCATTTAAATAGGGTAATTCTGCATTGTGAAATTAGGCTTTCTGTTTGTTTTTTGGCTGATGGCCACCGCTGCGTTTGCACAAGAAAAAACGGTGCAGGGCCTGGTGTTCGATAAAACCACACAGGAGCGTATAGCTCGGGTAAACCTGCGCAATTTGCGCAACGGTCAGTCGGTTTACAACAACCTGAAAGCAGAGTTTAAAATCAACGTTAAAATTGGCGATGCCTTGGTGGTAAGCAAATTCGGCTATTTTACCGACACCCTTAAAATACAGAACTTTAATGACTTGGCTGTTTATTTAAAAGCCAGTAGTATTGTACTCAAAGAGGTTAACGTACGCGATACCGTGCTTACGGCCAAAAAGAAACTGGAACAAACGCAGCGCGAGTACAGCAAAATATATGGTTCGCTGAATCATCGCGATTTGCTGAGCATATCGCCGGGGGCTGGTGCAGGTATCAGTATTGATGCTATCTGGAATATGATTAGCAAAAGCGGGCGCAATGCGGAACACCTGAGGCAAATTATTGAGCAGGATTACCGCACCAATGTGGTAGACCAGCGTTTCACCAAAACACTGGTACAACAGATTACCGGTTTTAAAGAACCGCAGCTTACCAGTTTTATGACGCGCTACCGGCCGAGCTATTACCTGGTAACTACCGCAAATGATTATGAATTTGTGACGTACATCAAATCAAACATCAAGCGTTTTTTGCGTGCGCCTAATGCAAGGCCACTGCCTCCGTTACAACCAGAATAAGATGAAGTATCCGGTTATTACAGCTCCGTTTTTAAAGGTCGACGGTATGGCATTGTTTCCTTTTATCCTGGTTAAACGCCAAAACATGAAGCAGGACCAAATACTCATCAGGCACGAAACCATACACCTGAGGCAAGCTGCTGAGTTACTGGTGATACCTTTTTACTTTTTGTACCTGGTTAATTACATCATCAACCGGTTTAAATATAATAATCATCACCAGGCGTATATGCACATTGTTTTTGAGCGTGAGGCATATGCGCAGGAAAAAAACGCCATATATTTGCAAACACGCAAGTTGTATGCCTGGCTTGAGTATCTGAAATGAGTTTCGGGATACTTAATTAAAATTCAATTTTTAAAGCAAGTTCATTTTCGTTTTATTTGCTGATAACTATGTTGCGAACGGTATTTGGGATATTTCTGGCATTAATATTTTGCGCTTCGGTAGCCGAGGCGCAGCAAACCGATAGTTTGCGCCGTGTTGACAGTTTACTCCGGGTGCAAAACCTCCGTCGTGCCGACAGCCTGCGCCGTGCCGATAGCATACGCCGCGAAAACATTAAAATAGACACCAATCTGCTTAACAGTTACCGATTAGGCACACCCCGCAATGCCCTGCCGCAACGCCTGCGCCCGGTGCAAATTGCGCCCGAACTTATACCGATTACCATGCTCGATTATAAGGTAAGCTACTGGCACAAAACCGTAACGCTGGGCTTTAATTTTAATCAATCAGGTTTCAGTAATAACTGGGCCGGTGGTGGTGTTAACTCGTTTGCCTTGGGTGGCAATCTCGATTTCAAACTCGAGTATAATAAACAACCTTTCGTTTATACCACGCAGCTTATTTTGCTATATGGCCGCTCAAAAAATCGTGGCCAGCTTTCGCGCAAAACCAACGACCGTATTTTTTGGGATAATAAATTAGCTACTCAGTTATCAAAAAGCTGGTTCTTTTACGGCTCGTTGAGTTTCGAGTCGCAATTTGATAAGGGTTTTAATTACGACCAAAATCGTGGACCCTTGCTGATTTCTAATTTCATGTCGCCGGGTTATGTGACCGAATCGTTGGGTTTTGAGTATAAGCCAACCTCCTATTTCGACCTACGTATTGGTACGGGTACGGCACGCCAAACATTCGTGTTGGATACCACCATCTATCGTAACCTTTCGGGCAACTATGGTGTAACACCAGGCCGCACCTTTAAAAATGAGCTCGCATTTCAGGCCACCGCTTTGTTTGATAAAGACATTATGCAAAACCTGCATTTGACTACCCGCTATAACATATTCATTCCTTATGGCCGGTCGCTGCAAAACGTTGACCACCGCTTGGATTTAACACTGGCGGCACGTGTTAACCGTTTAATTGCCGTAACCATTACCGGTGTGGCGCTGTTTGATAAAGACACCTCGCCGTCTATACAGGGAAATGAAAACTTAGCTCTGGGCGTTATATACAAATTCCCGTAAGCATTAATTTTATTGATTACGGTTTGGCCTAACCACAACCGGAGGCGACTCGGGCCGCGGCGTAGAGCCGGGCGCTTTTTGTACCAGCAAATACGGCTTGTTATTTTTATCCAGCTTTTTATCAACTTTATAATCGCCTGTTTTGGTAAGTGCAATCATTTGATTAAAATTCAGGACTTTTCCGCTTTCATCTTTGATGACCGGATTTACACCAATGGTCGAGTAAAGAGTATCCTTTTTGATGGGCGATTTTGATTGTGCCTTGGCTGCAACAGATAATACTGCAAGCGTAAATAACGATACTGCACACTTACTCATTTTTCGATGCGTCTTTATAAGCTTTTTAGATAATAATTGATTTTAAACCAAGATACTATTATTCACCTTGAATAACTAATTTATTAGTTATATATAATGAACGTCCTTTTGCATATCGTTTCTTGTTACAACAGGCTTTATCGTCAAATCTCAAACGCTCGTTCTCTGCAACTTACCAACACAACATACCGCAAAAATTAATACCTTTGTAACCTCAAATTAAAG
>CAJYSL010000394.1 GCA_913777515.1 uncultured Mucilaginibacter sp. | reverse complement strand
ATGTGAAAACCGGCAGCGTTCGTCACCGCGTTTTAGTAGGATTGGATTTAGGTACTAAACGCTACATTGCCGATTTTGGCCAATTGTTTAACCTGGACGGCCCTGGTCGTTACTTCAATATTTATCGTCCTAACTATGGTACGCCAATAAACGGCTTGCCTAAGTTTGACCGTAGCCAGCCTTTAGAGCAGCGCGGTGCCGGCAACCTGGTAGATCAATCGTACACCGGTCTGTATGGTCAGGATGAGTTAGGCTTTTTCGACAATAAATTACGCCTTACGCTTGCTGGTCGTTACACGTATGTACAGCAGTCAAGCTATATTACTACTCGCACCCGTAACCGCCAGTTTACGCCTCGCGTTGGCTTGAGCGGCAACATCGATGACAATACCACCGCTTACGCTTTGTTTGACCAAAGTTTTGTACCGCAAGGTGGTTTGCTCCGCAGTGGCGAGCAGGTAAAACCCATCACTGGTAATAACCTGGAGTTTGGTTTAAAACGCGACTGGTTTAACCAGCGGTGGAATACTACTTTGGCCGTATACCGTATCCTCAGAAATAACGCAACTGCGGCCGACCCTGCTAACCAGGCAGGCGAACCTTTCCTGATTAATGTTGGTCAAACCAAAACACAGGGTATTGAGTTTGATGCCCGCGGCGAGATAGTGACCGGATTAAACGTAGTAGCCAACTATGCCTTTACCGACCAAAAAATTACCCAGGCATCGCCTTTATTACCGGCTACGCTGGGCAACCGGGTTCCGGGTTTTGCCAAGCATACCGCTAATGCCTGGTTAACTTATACCGTACAGCGTGGCGGTTTAAAAGGTGCAGGTGTTTCTGGCGGCTTTACTTACCAGGGCCGTCGCAGTACCTGGTCGTGGACAGGAGCTACAGCTACCACCCAATTGCCCGACTATTACAAATTTGACGGTGGTATTTTTTGGGGACTGAACAAAGTGCGTTTTACAGCCAACGTATTTAACATCTTTAATAAATACCTGTACAGCGGTGCGGCTTATGCCAACTACCTGTACTGGCAGGCCGAAGCCGGTACCAACTATCGCGTAGGGATGACCTACCGGTTTTAATCAGCCATAAAATTACCGGATGTTGCCCTTATAAAGGGAGCATCCGGTTTTATCATCACAAACCATCTTCATCACACCAAACAACATCAAAATAGTATGAACGCCGGGACTACCATCAAATCAAAAGCAAAAAACCGAAGCGGGGCTAATCAGTCATTATTCAGGCGCATCAGTGCCTGGTTGCATTTGTGGCTGGGTTTAGCATCGGGTATTGTGGTGTTGATAGTGAGCCTCACCGGCGCCATCTATGTGTTTGAAAAAGAAATACGCTCGGTAACCGAACCTTGGCGCCACGTTAAGCCGGCCGGCGCATTGCTGCCGCCATCGCGACTGGCGGAACTGGCCAAACCTGCGCTGGATACCATGAAGGCTACCGGCGTAACTTACAATACCCGAGGCGAGGTTGCCGAAGTGGTATCGTACAACCGTAAAGCGGGCTTGTATGTGCAGGTGTTTATCAACCCTTACACCGGCAAGGTGGTTAATACCGCCCGGCTCGACCGCAAAGGCAACACCGGTAAGTTTGATTTTTTTAGGTTTGTTTTAAACGGGCACCGGGCGCTCTGGCTGCCATATCCTATCGGCAGGCCTATTGTGGGCGCAAGTATTTTAATATTTGTGCTGATGCTGATAAGCGGCCTGGTGTTGTGGTGGCCAAAAAAATGGAACAAAGCCACCCGCGAAAAAAGTTTCAACATTAAATGGAAAGCCGGCTTTAAAAGGGTGAATTACGATTTGCACAACGTGCTGGGCTTTTACAGTATTATGCTGCTGTTCATCATCTCTTTCACCGGTTTGGTGTGGAGTTACCAGTGGTTCAGCAAGTCGGTGTACTGGCTCACCTCGGGTGGTGAACCATTGCTCGAGCACCGCGACCCGCTGTCTGATACTACAAAAAATGCGGTGTTCAGCCTTACTTCAATTGATAGGGTTTGGAAGCAGCAGGTAGTTGCCGACCGGGCAGAGGCCGGTTTTGTAAGCATCCCCCAAAAAAAGGCCGATGTTATTGAGGTGGTATCTTACCTCAGGCCCGGTACGTTTTACAAAACCAATGTAAGGCACTACGACCAGTACTCGCTCCACGAACTGAAAGCCGCAGGTCCTTTCGAAGGTAATTATGCTGAAGCTACCGTGGCCGACAAGCTGCGTCGCATGAATTACGACATCCACATTGGCGCCATATTGGGCATTCCGGGTAAAATTATAGCGCTTTTTGCTGCGCTGATTTCGGCCAGCTTGCCTATTACTGGGTTTTACATCTGGTGGGGCAAGAAAAGCAAGAGCAAAAAGAAAAGGGAAGCCATAAGTCAGGTTGCTGACGCCGGCAGCGAACAAAGGGTATCGCTCAAGCGCAAGCCTGTTATGGCATCAACGAATTGATTACAAGGATTGCTTAGCTTGACTCAATCCAGCACCACCTGCCATTGCTGATTTTGGTTGATGGCGTAGCCCAAACCGTCGCTCATTTCGTGTACCTCGAGGCCATGCTTTTCGCTGAAACGGGTATGTAACTCACGAACAGGGTAGCCGTTTTCGCGCTTTAAATAGATGAGCAGCGATGCCATATTGGGCGCCACATCTTTTAAAGGCTGATAGTCTTCTTCTTTTACAAATGCTGAACTCATATGATAAGGTGGACAATTCGCAATAAGAATTGTTCACCTTTTTTTATGTCAGGCCGTTCAATCCCAATTAAAAGTTACGTTGCGGTGGTTCAGTTTCCACTGGGTAGGGAAGGGGTTGGTCATCCAGTCCAGTGGTTCGCCGGTGGGCTGCACTTTGGCCGCTTGTGCAAAGGCTGTTTTGATGGCCGCCTTCTTTTCGGGCGTGAGCGAACTGGTATCTGCCGATATAAAAAGCGGCGACCCGCTTTCGGCCAGTAATTGCAGCCATTGCTTATTTTTCTCCCAGGGGATGTCTTTGGTCAGGCCAACGCAATCACCGTCGGCCGCGTAAAACGTGTTGTGCTGCGGCAACCTGAAACCTAATGTGTTGACACCCATCTTTTTGGTACGTGCCCATTCCTTGCCGCTGGTATCATCCCCAATGCGGTTTAGTTCAAATACTCCAGCCGATAGATGGCTTAGCGTGTTGCAGCCAATCAGGTACATATCGCCGGCAGCTTCGCGAATGGTGCGGTACAATGCGGCAATAATTTCGGCATTGGTGCGGGTTTGGTCGTAAAAATGCCAGCCGGGCTGGGTAAAACCGTTTTGCATCTGCATGCCCCAGCGGCCAAAAATATCCAGGCTGGTGTAGTCGTGCTTTACCATTTCGTAACCCCAGTCGCGGTATAGTTTCAGGTTTTTGCGGATGCGTTCGAGTGTTTCCGGAACAGTAGGGTCCAGTATGAGTTCTTTGGGGTTATTGCGACCAGAGATGCGGGGGGCCAAATAATGGGCTGGGTCGTCCAGCCGGGCAATCAACGGGCGGGTCCATAAGCCGGGGCGCATGCCCAAACTTTTAATGGTACCGGCCATCTGGTGCATGTCCGGAAACTTGGCATTAGATATCGAAAAATCATCGGCCTGTTCCCACCCATCATCAATCACCGAAAAGGGCCGGTTGGTGCTTGAGGTCACGAACGATGCCATCACCGCCGTTTGCTCGCGGATGGTTTTTTCGGAGTTATTGCCGTAGGCAAAATACCAGTCGTTGATGCCGTATACCGGCTGTTTGGGTAACCGCGGCTTAGGGCACATTACCTTACAAAAACTGGTGAGCGCGGCATATGCATTCTCGCCGGGTTTGTTTTGATAGGTCACAATGCTGGCCGCCTGTAGCTGGCGTTGGCCCAGCTTTACTGGCATTCCGCCCGATTGGGTATCCATCACCAAGCTCAGGCCACTGCCGTCGGCTTCCCACCAGCACAACGTGGCAGGTCCGGTTTTTACCCCGAAGCAGGCCGTGCCGGCACCGTCGTGCAGTAAAATGTACCAGGGGTAGCGTACACCGGCGGTCGGTGCTTTCCAGGCCAGGTCGCCATAACTGCGTTCCCAGTGGTCGCCCAGTGATTGGCTATACTTCGCGGTGTCGTACTTCCAGCCCAGTTTTACCGCCTGCAACGCACTTTGCGGCGACTGCACATACACCGTTTGTGCGTTACCGTCCGGTTTGAGCGTCACCCGAATATCCTGATAAGTAAAGCCATTTTGTCCCGAGCCGGTCAGTTTTACCCATTGATTGTTCACCAAGGCCCAGGCCATGTCCGGCAAGTTAATCATCCGCCCGCCCAAGCCCGCCGCAAACGTTAGTCTGCTGCTGATGACCGAACTTAAGCCTAAAGCCCCTAACTGTATAAAATGACGCCGCTGCATAGTGGTTTATTTGGTGGTGAGCAAGGTAAGCATTAGGGGCCTAAATGTATGCAGTAGTGGAATAGTATAACGCAGGGTTTTTTATCGATTTATAATATGAGGTGATTTAAACAAAACAAGCAGTACAAAAATCCTTAAATTCAATGTACCACCAAGGAAAATGAAGGAATGTACTGCAAGTATGCAAATGTAACAAAAGAAGAAATAGAGAAGTATGTCCTGCCGTTTCTTCC
>CAJYSL010000393.1 GCA_913777515.1 uncultured Mucilaginibacter sp. | reverse complement strand
CGGCGCGGACTAATTCTGTCCTGAAATTCCGGATCTACCTTTTCTATTTCGGAGATGATATTGAAAAAATTCATGATAAAAACAGATTAAATGGTGTAACCAAAATTTCTTGCACTTACTTTTGTACTCAAGAACATATTAGCGGTAGGTAAAACCTGGGCAATAGCCATTACTTTATCCAAACCGTTATTATCTACCACCGAACTATCAGCATAACTTCCGGGGCTAATCAGATTACGGATGTAAGCCGCGTGGCGCGCCTCTACCGAAACAATTTTACCGGCCAGTGTTAGGTAATCAGCACTTTTAATCAGGTAACCTGCTCCGTTGTAAGCTGCAACGCCCAAGTCCTCAAACGCTTTGGCAGTGTTCAGTACGCTGTTACGGTCGCCAAAGTTAATTGAGCTAAAATCTACAGTTAAACCGGCGATGGCATTAGCACCCAAAGCGGCTTTAAAAAACTCGCGGTGGGCCACTTCGTGGTCGCGGATGTCGGTTAACAGGCTGCTTTCGGCCGAGGTAATGTTGGCGTATGGAGAAGCGGCTACACGTACGTAAAACGCAGCTTCTAATTGCTCCAATGCAAAAGCATAGTTCAGGATGCCTACATCGCCCGAACCGATATCTACAGCATTAGTCGAATCGTTGTTTTTGTCTTTTTTACAGGCACTGGTCATCGCGATGGTGCCTGCGGCAACCCCGATACCGGCGTAGCGCAAAAATGACCGGCGGGCCATGTTTTCGCTAAGCGAATCTTGTGGTGATAATGTTTCCATAATACAATGTTGTTAATTAGATCTCTTCTTGTTGGTTTATTATAACGTAACGAATATGTGATGACGTTGGATTGACAAAAACCACTTATTATCAACAACTTAATGGAGTAATAGTAAAAGGAGTAGAATATTAGTTAAAAAGTCCGAGGTCGGAGAGTCCTTATTTTCTTATCAGATGAATGTGCTAAAACGATATCTTTTAGCGTAGGAGCAGCTTTTGATTTTACCGGGTTACCTGCTGAAACTCAGTATATCATTTTACGCTGGGCTTACTTAGCGTGTGTACTTACATGAAAAATTTTGCATGAGTTTGCGTACTTTTGTGAAATTTTCTGCAGAAAGTTGCTTAGGGTTCTCTTTTTTAGGCGCCCGAAACAGCGTTGCAGCCACGCCGAGGAGATAGAAATACCATGTTAGATAAATTAGAAGCGATTAGAGACCGCTGGCAAACCGTTGAAAATGAATTGAGCAGCCCGGATGCCATGGCTGACATGAAACGTTTTGCCCAGTTAAATAAAGAATATAAAGACTTAGGTGTTATTGTAGAGCAATACAAAATCTACGCAAACATCATGAGTAACATCGACGCCAACAAAGAAATTTTAGCCACCGAGAAAGACGAAGAGTTTAGAGAGATGGCCAAAATGGAGTTGGATGAGCTGATTACCCAGCGCGACGAAAAAGAAGAAGAAATTCGTTTGATGCTGATTCCGAAAGATCCGGAAGATGCACGCCCTGCCATTGTGGAGATACGCGGTGGTACCGGTGGCGACGAGGCCGCCTTGTTTGCCGGCGACTTGTACCGCATGTACATGCGCTATTGCGAGCGCATGGGCTGGAAAACCGAACTGGTGGATTATACCGAAGGTACCTCGGGCGGTTATAAAGAGATTGTGTTTAATGTAAACGCCGAAGATGCTTACGGTACCCTGAAATACGAATCGGGCGTGCACCGGGTACAGCGTGTGCCCGATACCGAAACCCAGGGCCGTGTACATACCTCGGCGGCATCGGTAGTGGTATTGCCCGAAGCTGATGAGTTTGATATTGATTTAAAGGTGAGCGATATCCGTAAAGATTTGTTTTGTGCTTCGGGCCCGGGCGGACAGTCGGTTAACACTACCTACTCGGCCGTGCGTTTAACGCACATTCCTACCGGTATTGTGGCCCAGTGCCAGGACCAGAAATCGCAGCTCAAAAACTACGACAAGGCTTTACAGGTATTGCGTTCGCGTATTTATGAGGTAGAATTGCAGAAACACCTGGAAGAAACTTCTAAAAAACGTAAAACCATGGTATCAACCGGCGACCGGTCGGCCAAGGTGCGTACCTATAACTACCCGCAGGGCCGGGTTACCGAGCACCGCATTGGTTTAACCATTTACAACCTGCCGGGCGTAATGAACGGTGATTTACAGGAGATTATGGAATCGCTGCAGTTTGCCGAAAACGCCGAGAAACTGAAAGAAGGTACGGTGGCTTAATTATTTCATAAAAAGTTGAAATAATTTTTGCTTACTGCCAACCAATTTCTATATTTGCATTCCCAAACGGGAGGAGTGGTAGTTCAGCTGGTTAGAATACATGCCTGTCACGCATGGGGTCGCGGGTTCGAGTCCCGTCCATTCCGCTAAAAGCGCCTACATCAATGATGTAGGCGCTTTTTTTGTTTGGGGATGGGGTATCAAGCGCATTATTTATTGTCTTATCATCACCCTGATACTTTCACATATTTATTGAAATTGACAAGGTTTTAAGAATTATTCTATTTAATTAGGTAAATTCGCCGCCAGCGCTGGAATCACATATATAATATTTGCGAGAAAATTCCTACACTATTCTTCAACCTTAACCAATCAACCTTTTATGCTCAATTATAGCAGGCTACACTTATTTGGGATAGAGATATTTTTCAATGAATTTAGAGGGTATCTGACATTTATAGAAACCTACATAGAAGAATCCCGTCAAAAATTTGAAGCTATAAATAATCAAGACGATATCGAACAATATAAAACGAGTAACCCTGAGTATTATAATTATTTGATAGACAGTTATTCAGAGCGCTGGTTTGAAATTGCAACTTATTATCCACATAATTTTCGCGCATCCTTTTTAGTCCAAACTTACACAATGATCGAGTACGAGTTGAGAAAGATATGTGATCATTATCATCTCAAAATGAAAACGGATTTCAGGGTTAATGATCTTAAAGGCAACAGCGATTTAGAAAAATGTAAGATTTTTTTGAAGAAAGCTTGCAAGATCAATTTTACTGATATTCAAGCAGAATGGGATTTCATTAATATTATGAGAAGGTTGCGCAACCAAATTGTCCATCACCAAAGTAAAATATGTCAAAATGATCATAACTTTCAAGCTATACTACAACTTATAAATGCAAATCGCGACACTATAAGCTTTAAAGAGGATTTTGACGAATTAAACGACGAGGGTTATAGGTACTACGATGACAAAAAGCACTACGAATTTACTATTCTTTTGACTGATAATAGATTAAATGAAAGTTTTTTAAATGTAGCAGAAACTTTCTTTAAAATTTTATTGGAAGATAAGTTAAAGTACATCTCATGAGAATTAATTTGATAGCATTTAAACCATATAATATTTTAGATATACCATATCTTCAATTATGATTATAAAAGTCACCGCTGAAATAATTTTAGAGTTATTTTTACTAATTATCTTATTAGGCTGTTTCTTTGTCTTAGTTTTGATTTTTTGTAAAATTCGCAAAATCAAAAATTTCGCTACATTAAGCGATATTAAGGAAGTCATATATTCTTTAAGGGATATACGAATTAAAGATTCTAGTTTCGACGCAATGCCTTTATTCCGCGCAACGATCAATACGTACATTAGTAGGTCTGAGGAGAAGTATAATATTCATTTATCTCCTCAAGCTAAAACATTACTTATAGTACCTCTAGTGGATTACTATAAGGACTCTGGTATCAATAATCAGAATGACATAATATGGCAAGAGTCTCTTACTTCAATTTTTATCACATTGAACGAATTAGCTAATGAAGATAGCTACAATTATACTAGTAGAATTAGACGTGTTAATTCAATGGCAGTTCTAAATGCATTTAAAATTAATTGGTGTAGCATTCCTCCGTTTTGTAGACCCCCGGATCGTTAATGGCCAACGAAGATCACAAAGAAGCGTCAAAAACGTACCTTGAGCAAACCAAGCTACTTATTGCTCTTGCATCATCATTTATTGTAGCACCAGCTGTGCTATTCAAAGATTTGATTGAGCTAAACCTCTATTTAACATTATTAATGGAACTGTGCTACGTTTCGTCTGTAATATTAGGTTACGTTGTCGTTGGCACAATAACAGGTGAACAGTTCAATGGAACTTACAATGTATATAGATCTGCCACAAGAAACTTTTCCATTGCTCAATTGGCGACTTATTTAATCGGACTTGGAGTATTAATTTTCATCTTTCTACATCCTCAAAAACCAACAAAGGCAAAGGGAGAAACGAAATTAACCGATACTATTTATGTTAGCTGTTCGCAAAAAATGCCGGATACAGTATTTTTTAAAACTATCTCATCATCAAATCGACATTATCGCAAACAGCGACGAGCTAGTAGAAAAAGAATTGCAGACAGTTGTAGGTGTAAATGTAACTAGCCGTTAGCTTATTTCATGATTACTATCATTATGTTTCTATAATGTTAGATTTTAACATGACGATATCTCGAATGCTAAGTGGAGAATCTAAAGATTTTTTTTCCTAATCAATACTCAATGATTATTTAGGATTTGTCTTTATTTTAGATGCCTGAGGAATACCAGTAAGGGCAGTCATAGTGAAATTGTGAATCACTATGGCAGAAGTTACAACTAAAATCAACATCATCAACCAATGATACCAATGTATTTCCTTTAAATTATTTCTTGTTATTATCCAAATGACTAATACAAATAAGATTAAGCAGTAACCAAATGACATAACAATCTTATAAAATAGCATAGGATCTTTCCCGACTGCTTCATTGGTAAGAATTTGAATACTTCCGACAGAAAAAAGTGATATAGCAGAGAAAATAGCTAAAATTTCTATTGACCGCCTTTCTGAATTACGTAGTTTATCCGATGTCTCTTTTACTTCTTCAACAACAGTTTTTAGTTTTTTATAGGTTGTAGATAAAGTTTCAAACTTTATCTTTCTTAATTGTAAATCTGATAGCTTTTTCTGTTCACTGATATAGTCGATGGGCACAACAAATGAACTAAAGAAAAACAACCTAAATTCACCATAATCACCCCCATTTAAAACATAATCAGATTTACAATCTGAAAAGCATAACTGAAACGGCACCAAATTTTTACGCTTAGACCAATCAAAAGCTTCCTCAAACTTTTTAAGTGCTTCAGAAAATAACGTTTTCAACGTTTCAAATAATTCAAATTTCTTTTCATCTAATAGGTCATTTGATAAGTAGTCTATGTTTTCCGATAGAACTTCACAGAGCTTTTCCCAAGGGAAGTAATTTTGAATAAATGTTTGGTTCTGGAAATTTTTAATTTCTAAAAAATGTGATTGAAAGTTTTCTCGAATGTGCTGTGTCTTTATATCCTCTTTTTCTATTTTTAATGATATATGATTATTGAAAAGGTAGTTGTGTGTTATTGCTTTCGCAAACTTATCAAACGATAAAAGGTTAGGATGAGTAAAGCTTTCAAAATCTCTCAAAAGATTTTGAATTTGTTCTAGGCTTCGTGAGTCGTCTTTATATATTTTGACAACTGCATGGAAATATGTATAGTCGGTCGGCTGACCGCCATCCTGTAATTGTCGAGCACGTTTTCGTTGCTCATATTTGAAATCATCAACAAAGCCATAATGGACACCGACTACCTTATCCCATCTTTCAAGTGATGAAGAAAGAACATTATTTTCTAGTGATAACAGCCTATCTTCCGTATGGCTGTAGGAATAAGAAAATCTTTCCTTTTTCTTTTGACTCTTAGATCGATAAATTAACTTCCTTACTAAAAAATTAATTTTACAAATCAAAGCAGCAACGTTAGAACTATCTACTGAGATGTCTTCCAATCGCTTTAAAGACAATATTAAGCCAGCCAGATTACTTTCAGAAAAACTATACTTAAAATGCTCAAGATCGGTAATAAATGACGCTACTTGAAAGAGTGTAAAATATTGTTTAATTGTATCATCTACTTGATCAAAAGTCACAACTCGCTCTAACCGAAAAGTCGTCCCAACTTCCTTAAACGTAATTTGATCCTCTAAGTCTTTATAGAAATATGAAAAAAAGGGATTTATTAACTCATCAAAAGGTTTTATAATGTTATTGATAAAGTAATCTTGCGCCTTGTAAGCGAAAACTCCATGAATGGCTTGCAAAGCTTCCAGTTCAAACGATTTATTTTCTATAAAATTCTTGAAATTTTGCCTACTACTATCCCATTTATCAAAATCTAAATTACAATATTCTCCACTTAATAAAAGAAGAACAACAAAGTCTACTATTTCTATAGCAACTTTATTTAAATTATTTATCAATAATGGTTGGATATCTGGATTAGCGGGTCCAATGATATTAAATTGATCTATCCAGTTGGGTTGAAAATATTTCTCAACTAACTTTGATTCCAATTCATTTAACGTTAATGCCGGTTGCATTACTAATTGGAATAGTATTTAACCTCCTGCTTAATAAGACTTGGACTGATCGCTTTTGAATACAATCCAATCTTACGAGCTTCTTGAAATGTGAAATTCCAAGAAAACCAACGATGACTAATTTCAACTAAATCAAATGGATTAAAAGATATTAACTCGAAATTCTTTTTTTCAATATTGACTATAATTTTATCAATAATTGCGTTTTGATCTGGGCTTGTGCCTGTGATTTCTTCCAGATCCGATAAAATAGTAAGATGAGTGTTATCTATTTTAAAAAATGTTAGTTTGTCTAAATTATCGTATATAGTACTTTCTACATGGCCATAAGGCAATGCATGAAAATTATCAAAAATATCCAAGGCATCATTGTCCGTTGAACAGGCAAAAAAATGCAGCTTAAATATTTTAATTTTGCTTAAGTTATTTTTAGGATGATCATTAAAATCCTGAACATGGATTTTATAGTATCGACAATACCATTCAATTAAATGTTTTAAAAAGTATTCAAATAATGAAACTTTCATGCGTTCAGGATTAGTTGGCAAAACTAGCATTTATATTCTTACTAAAAAATTGAAAATCACGCTAGAAATCTTATATCTAGCTAATTATAGAAAATTATTATTTAACGTGTATTTAAATCCTATCGCCTAATCATAAGTCCGGTAATCCAAAAACTATCGAACAGCGAATTTAATAACAATCTCAAAATACTAATTTTTTTAGCAAATAGCAAATATAAAAAGTTTAAGTCACATTCAACACTTTACTTAAATCACAACCAGCTAAACTATATTTAGTTTTATAACCCCTCCCACTCCGTCGGCGCTTTCCCGAACTTCTTTTTAAAAGCATGCGAGAAATGCGAGAGGCTTTCGAAGCCGAGGTCGAGGTAAATGGCGGAGGGTTTGCGGTGCTGGTGTTCGATGAGGCGACGGGCTTCGGTAAGGCGTTTATCTTGCAGCCATTGGCGGGGTGCCATGGCAAACGTTTTCTGAAAGTCGCGCTTAAAACCTGCCAGGCTGCGCCCGGTAAGCTGGGCAAACTTTTCGACCGGCAGGTTAAAATGAAAATTGCGCAGCATAAACTTTTCGAGGTCAATTTTATGCGGTTCCGAAAAGTCGAACAAAAAGTTTCGCAGGGCCGGCATAGCTAACAGTAACAGCTTCACTCCTTCTTTCACCTTCAAAATGCCCATCTCGTCGGTCATGGCCGCACCCGAGCTGCGGGCATAAGGCACTATCGACTGAAAGTACCCCTGCAAAAACTCGTTCACCGGTATCAACAAATTAGGCGGACCGATATACTTGCGGTCCGCCTCCATTTTTTCTTCCAGCGCTATTTTACGCATCAGGTCTTCCTGCAGCGATATCACAATGGTTTCGTAGTTAGCACCCGGCAGCGGCGTTTTAATCAACGTACCGGCCTGGTTTTTGCCAATCAGCAGCACATCGCCGCCGGTCATGGTGATGGTTTGCCCCACGGTTTCCATGGTAAACTGGCCCGACACCTGAAATACCAGCGTAGGGTGGTTCCAAAAGCAAACCTTCTCTTTCCGCTCGGCCGAGAGGTACGAATAAAATATCACCCCCGGTAATATCTCTGCTGGACTGGTCATTTTTAGCGTTGTAAATAAGTGCCGCCCACAATGGCGCCAGGGGCAAAAGTAGTGTTTAAAATATTCAGTTCTTCGGGCGTAAAGGTGAGGTGCATAGCTTCCATATTTTCGGGCAGGCGGCTGCGGCGGCTCATGCTCACCAGCGGCATAATGTTTTTGCCCTGCGCGTTTACCCAGGCAATAGCCACCTGGGTAGGCGTTACCCCTTTTTGCTGCGCCAACTGCTTTAACACCTCTACCTTTTCCAGGTTCTTCACCAAATTATCACCCTGAAAGCGTGGAAAATGACTTTGATAAGCGTTTTCGGGCAGCGGGGCTTTCATGTCGCCGCTCAGCAAACCTTCGGCCGTGTTGGCAAAGGCTATTACGCCAATACCTAACTCTTTGGCGGTGGGCAGTAAATCAGCTTCAATCTGGCGGTCGGCCAGCGAGTAGCCAATCTCCAGCGCGGTAACCGGGTGTATGGCGTGGGCCTGGCGCAGCTGCTCGGGCGTAATTTCTGATACCCCTAAGTGGCGCACCTTGCCTTCTTTAATCAGGTCGGCAATGGTGCCAATAATGTCTTCAACCGGTACGCTGCCATCCATACGGCAAGGCTGGTACAAATCAATAGTATCAATACCCAAACGGGTAAGCGAATAGTTGATAAAGTTTTTAATAGCCAGTGGACGCAAATCCAAACCCAGCCAATGCCCGTTATAAAATATAGCGCCAAATTTTACGCTGATAAAAGCCTCATCGCGGCGGTCTTTGATGGCCCGGCCAATCAGCATTTCGTTATGGCCGGCTCCGTAAAAGTCGCCGGTATTTAAAAAGTTAATACCGTTATCCAGCGCTTCGTGGATGGTAGCGATGCTCTCGGTTTCGTCGGGCGTTGGTCCGCCCCAGATAGACGACATGCGCATACAGCCCAGCCCCAGTTTACTTACCAGCGGACCGTTTTGCCCTAAATTAATTTTTTCGATAGTCTTCATAGTTGATGTTGCTTTGTTTAACAACACAAAGATCAGGCATCAACAAAAATAATAATTACCTGTAAAGCTCAATTTACTTGTCTATATAGCTCAGCTTTTGTGATTACACTGATTGGGGGGAGTGATTTCGTTGATGATTTGTGCCTTCATTGATGATTTGTGATTTTACTATTTTTTTTTACGCTGATGAGAAAAGATAATTTGCTTTGAGGCTCAATAACTAACAATCGAATAACTCAATAACTAATAACTGAATCACCTAATAACTATAAACACAAAGAGCCTCCTTTAAGGAAGCTCTTTGTGTTTATGACTATTTCACGCTTATCTGGCGCCTGGGGGGCAGTGTTCGCGCAAGAATTTGGTGTAAGTAGCCTGTAAGTGCTGGCTGGTGCCTTCGCCTTCGTAAATACCGTGCGAACGGTTAGGGTACGACATCAACTGGAACATCTTGTTGTATTTTACCAACTGGTTAATCAGCTGCTCGGCATTGTTGTAATGCACGTTATCATCGCCGGTACCATGTACATACAGCAAATTGCCACGCAGATTTTTTGCGTGGGTAATAGGCGAGCCTTTAATAAAGTACGAGCGGCTTTCCTCGTCAATCGGTACGCCCATGTAGCGCTCCTGGTAAATGTTATCGTAAGTTAACTGGTTACCTACGGCAGCTACGGCAATACCGGTTTTGTAAATCTCGGGGTATTGGAACATCAGGTTGAGGGTAGACGAACCACCACCGCTCCAGCCCCAAACAGCCACGCGCGAGGTATCAATAAAAGTATTACGCTTAAACAGCTCTTTAGCGGCCATAGCCTGGTCGCGCACGTTCAGAATACCAATGTTGCGGTAGATAGACTTGCGCCACTCGCGGCCCTTAGGCACCGGCGACCCGCGGTTATCCATCGATACATAAATGTAACCATCATTCATCATGTTGCCGGCATATTCGCGGTTATAGCCCGCGCCATAAGTATCAGCAGCGGTTTGCGAAGCCGGTTCGCCATATACATAAAATACAATCGGGTATTTTTTAGATGGGTCAAAGTTGGCGGGTTTCATCATCCAGCCGTCCATACTCACGCCATCCTCGGTCTTTACGGTAAAAAACTCCGGCTTATTTTTCACGGCAGATGGGTCAACTTTGATTGCCGTAGGCTGTCCGTTTAAAGGCTGGTGCGCAGGCAAACTGATGGTTTCGGTGGCCGGTGCGGTGTAGCTATTGTTAAACGAGTGGATGGCCACTAAACCGTTAGGCGCAATATCATAACGGTGAGTACCCGGCTGGTTAGCCGGCGATATACGCTGTAATGGCCCGCCGCTTAGTTTTACCCGATACAGGTAACGCTGGGTAGCATTCTCGGGCGATGCGATGAAGTAAATAAAGCCGTTGGTTTCGTCAATCAGGTTAATGTCTACCACATCATAGTTTCCTTTGGTTAACAGCTTGGTTTGGCCAAAGCGGTCAATACTGTAGGCATGGCGCCAGCCGTCTTTTTCGCTCAGCCATACAAACTTTTTACCTTTCTCAATCCAGTCCCAGCCAATCGGGTCGTTTTTGGCATCAATCCAGGCTTTATCAGTTTCCTGGTAAATCACGCGCGAGGCATTGCTCGATATATTGCAGATGTAAATTTTGCTTTCGTTTTGGGCACGGTTGAGTTGCTGTAACACCAATTCGTTACCGTTACCGGCCCACTCCATCCGCGGAATGTAATGCTGTATGGCATCACCCGGTACATTTACAGTAATAGTTTTACCATCGTTTACATTCACCACCTTAATTTTACACGAGCTTGGGTCGGTACCAGATACCGGGTACTCTACCGGCACCGTAAACGAGTAAGTCGAGTCGGTGGTGTTCAGCATCAGGTAATTCCTGATTTTGGTCGCATCAATTTGCCAGTAAGCCACATTGCGGCTATCCGGCGACCAGCGGAAACCGTCGCGGCAGTCAAACTCTTCTTCGTAAGCCCAGTCAAAAGTACCATTAATCATCCGGGCAGTGCCATCGGTGGTTAAGGGTTTGATAGTGCCGTTGGCTAAGTCTTCTACATAAATATTGTGTTCGCTCACATAAGCGGCTTTAGTACCATCGGGCGATATTTTGGCAAACATGAGCGATGCTTCGGGCTTGCCTTTGCCTAACTGGGTCAGTGCTTTGGTTTTGATGTCGTACACCCAGTAATCGCCACGGGTATCCTGGCGCCAAACGCGGCGGGTATTGGTGTTAATCAGTACCTTTTGCCTGTCGTCCGAAAAAAAGAAGCGTCTTACCGCAATAGCCGGTTTACCGGCAGGGGTTAGTGCAGCACGGTCAACCAATACATTTTTTTTGGCCGCATCGCGGATGTCGAGTTCGGCAATTTCTCCGTTAACTGTCCGGTAATAGTGGTAACCATCAGCGGCCCACTGCAAGCCTTGCGCCTTTACGGGGCTTTGTATCAGCATGGTACCTGCCGAAAACAAAACAACCAAAACCCGTTGGCAAAATTTCATGTTCATATCAATAAATTAATTAAAATTACACAGGCTTGCTGGTGTAATGCGGCCTGAAAAATTGCGTTAAAATAATATATAATACTTTAATACAATTAGCGGTTAATGCCTTTTTATGAAAAAATTATACCTCTTTTTACTCTGCTGCCTGCTGCATCAACTTACATCGGCCCAAAACGCCAACCGCAGCCGGTTCATCACCGATAGCCTGGATAATTACCTTAACAAGGCCCTGACCAACTGGCGGGTGCCGGGTGCTGCTGTGTGCATTGTAAAAGATGGACGTATTATTTTGCGCAAGGGCTACGGCATTAAAGAGCTGGGCCTGGCTACCAAGGTGGATGAGAATACCCTGTTTATGATTGGCAGCAACACCAAGGCTTTTACCGCTACGGCCGTGGCTATGCTGCAACTGCAAAACAAGCTGTCATTAGACGATAAGGTCACCAAATACCTGCCCGATTTTAAACTGAACAATAAGGACGCTACCGATATGGTAACCCTGCGCGATTTGCTTTGCCACCGCATTGGCTTCGGCACTTTTCAGGGCGACTTTATTTACTGGACCAGCGATTTGACCCGTAAGGATGTAATGGAGCGCATGAGCCGCATTAAGGCCATGTACCCCTTCAGGAGCCGTTGGGGCTATACCAACGCTGCCTTTTTAACTGCAGGCGAGGTGATTGGCAAAGTAGCAGGCAAACCTTGGGAAGATTATATTAAGGAAACTATTTTATCGCCTCTGGGGATGAGCAGCACGGTGCCTTTATCGGCCGGTCTGGCTACCTCGTTTAATAAGTCGGCGGCCCATACTTTAGTAGATGGCCGTTTAACCGCCATACCCTACCCCCAGATTGATAACCTGGCGCCGGCGGGCAGTATTAGCTCATCGGCTACCGATATGAGCAAATGGGTGATGGCTTTGCTCAACAATGGCAAGGTGGGCCCTAAAGAAATCATCCCTGTAGCAGCCATCAGGGCAACCCGCCAGCCGCAAGATTTGGTAGGCAGCGACGAAGAAGGCGGCTTTACGGCGTATGGCCTGGGTTGGTTTTTAAAAGGATATGAGGGGCACCGCATGGTGATGCATACCGGTGGCGTAAACGGCTTTGTATCGTCGGTAACGCTGGTACCCGACCAAAACCTGGGCATCGTTATTTTAACCAATACCGACCAGAATAACCTGATTGAAACCGTTAACCTGGACATTATTGATGCATACATAAAACGCCCTTTTGTCAACCATAGCAATATGGCTTTAAACGTGGTGCGCAACAGCCAGCAACGCGTGTTGGCGCAAGAAAAAGCTTGGCGCGACAGCACCTTGCTCAACCTGCGCCCCGCCCTCAACCTGGATGATTACACCGGCAAATATAGCAATGAGTTGTACGGCAACATTACCATTACTAAAGGCGATGCAAATGATTTGGATATGCGCTTTGAGCATCACCCCAAAATGTTTGCCCGCCTGCAGCCGTTAGGCGGCAACCGTTTTTACGCTACCTTTTCGGACCCTACTTTTGGACGCACCGTGTTTCCGTTTACCGTTCAAAACAATAAGGTGACGGGTGTACGGGTAAAAGTGTCTGATTTTGTAGAGTACTCGCCCTACGACTTTAAGAAAAAATAAACGCAGGTGTTGGTCATCGCCTGAGCGGTTCAGTTAAATACTACTATATTTAAGCCTTACTAACCACTTCTGATATGACTAACACCTCTTCGCGCCTGCAGTCGCTCGATGTTTTTCGGGGTATTACTGTAATGGTGATGACCCTGGTAAACAACCCGGGCAGTTGGGGCCATATTTATCCGCCGTTAGAACATGCCGCCTGGAATGGCTGTACCTTGGCCGATTTGGTTTTTCCGTCTTTCCTGTTTATCGTAGGCGTTTCTATCGTGTTTGCCATGCAAACGGCCAAACAGCAGCCCGAAAATCATGGCAGGCTGATGGTCAAAATCTTGAAGCGGGCGCTGATTATTGCAGAACTGGGACTTTTTATGTCGTTCTTTTTAAACTGGGATTTTTCAACCCTGCGCTTTCCGGGCGTGTTGCAGCGTATTGCTGTGGTGTACCTCATCTGTGGTTTAATTTTTATTAAATCGGGCTACCGCCTCCAGGCCATGTTGGCCGTGATAATTTTAGTGGGCTATCATTTACTGATGACCAAAGTACCGGTGCCAGATACAGGCGTGGCCAGCCTCGAACCCGAAACTAACTTAGGCGCCTGGCTGGACCGTACCGTGTTTACCACCGCACACTTATGGAAGCAAAGCAAAACCTGGGACCCGGAAGGTATTTTAAGTACGCTACCCGCTATTGCCACCGGCTTGCTGGGCGTGCTTACAGGAACCTGGCTCAAACTACCAACCTATTCACCAAAAATAAAAGTTTATGGTATGCTGGCAGCTGGTGCATTTTGCATGGCAGCTGGCTTAGTATGGAACATCTGGTTCCCCATCAACAAAGCTTTATGGACCAGCTCTTTCGTGTTGTTTACCGGCGGTATCGGCTTACTCTTTTTTGCGCTTTGCTACTGGCTGATTGATATCGAGGGATACCAAAAGGCCATTAAACCCTTTGTGGTGTATGGCGTAAATGCTATCACAG
>CAJYSL010000392.1 GCA_913777515.1 uncultured Mucilaginibacter sp. | reverse complement strand
CCACCTTTAACAGGCAAAAAGCCGGTACTTTTGGCGAGTTTGGCGCTTTCAGTTTTTACCCAACCAAAAACCTGGGTGCTTTGGGTGATGCCGGCGCACTTACCACCAACCAGCCGGAACTGGAAACCATAGCGCGCCAGATGCGCAACTACGGTTCTGAGAAAAAATACTACAATGAACGTATCGGTATCAACTCGCGTCTGGATGAATTACAGGCTGCTTTTTTAAGTATTAAATTGGAAGCATTAGATGCTATTAACAATCATAAGCGCCAATTAGCCAACTTGTATCTTCAACATTTAAAAACAGACTTCATATTACCCGTAGTTGAAGACGACTATCATGATGTGTATCATATCTTTAACATCAGGCACCCCGAGCGTGACCGGCTGAAAGCTTATTTGCTGGAACAAGGCATAGGTACAGAAATTCATTACCCGGTGCCACCGCATCAGCAAAAAGCCTTACAACCGATTTTGCATGGCCAAAGCTATCCCATTGCCGAAGAAATACATCGCACCACCCTGAGCCTGCCTTGCTCTTACTGGCACACACCGGCACAAATAGAAACCGTGATTGATAAACTCAACAGATTTTAGAAATTACTTTATTTCGAAAACACTATTACTCAAGAAATTTTTTTTCATTAGTGTAAACAGCACAGCGAATATTGCCGTATAAAGACGCATTAACACGTTAACCGTTTTTATAGCTAACGTATTTTTAACTTGCCCATACCCTTAATTGATGAACAGATTGTATTCGCTGATGTTGATGGTGCTGCTTTTCTGCCTCGCAGTGCCTCAAAAACTTAAAGCCCAGAACACCCTGGTTACCGAAATATCAGAGCCATACCTGGCCAAACTGATTGATGCGGCCAAAGCTAACCAGCCACGCATCAAATCTTTGAACAATCGCGTCAACATTGCTCAGGGCAATATCAGCCGCGCTAAGCTGTCGTACCTGGACGCCTTAACGTTTTCATACGTTTATCAACCCAACAGCACATTTAATTTGAATGCCTTGCAAACCACCGGCGGTACAGATGTAATTGGCACCCGCACCGGCTTGTTTAAAGGCACCCAGTTTGGCGTGTTTTTTAACCTGGGTTCTTATCTGCAAAAACCTTACGCGGTAAAGCAGGCCAAGCAAGAGCTGATTATTACTAATAATGACATACAAGATGCGTTGATTACCTTAACTACACAGGTAAAAAAGCGCTATTACATCTATCTGCAAAAAGTAGCCTCGCTTAAACTGCAAATGCAGGCCGCGAGTGATGCCGATAATGTAATGCGCGATATTAAATACAAGTTTCAGAAAGGCGAAGAAACCCTGGACTCTTACAACAAAGCCCGGATTTCGCACACACAGCAAATCCAAACTAAAATTACTGCCGAAGCCGACCTTTTTATGGCTAAAGCCGATTTGGAAGAAATTATTGGCGACAAACTCGAAAATATAAAGTAATGGATTTAAGTAGCTTTATTAAAGTACTGTTACGGCACAAGTACACCCTCATTATTGTACCTATTGTAGCCGTAATTATTACTTATTTCCTGGTACGTAATCAGCCCGATACTTATCTGTCGTCTACCACATTGTCTACCGGTATTGTTGACCAAACCCAACAAGGCGTGGGTTCGTCGGTAGCTAACGCGGTATTGCAGGATACCCGTATACAGCAGGAGTTTAACAACTTACTGGCGATGATTAAGTCTAAAAAGGTGATAGACCAGTTGTCGTACAAGCTGATGATGCACGACCTTACTTCGGCAACGCCTTACCGCAAACCCAGCAAGCTTTTTACCAGCCTGGGCAGCAGTGCCAAAGCACATGCCTTGGAAGTTTATAATAAACTTTACCAAAGTCACGAGTCGTTGTCGTTGTTTAACCCCGACCAACGTGGGCTGCACGACCTGCTGGTATCGATGAAGTATGATGACCAGTCGTTATTACAAAAACTATCGGTTTACCGGTCTGACAATAGCGACTATTTGTATGTGCAGTTTGAATCGGAAAATCCTGACCTGTCGGCATTGGCTGTAAACAGCCTTTGCGAAGAGTTTATTAACTATTACGCCAGCCTGGTAAAAGGCAATCAGCAAAAAGCCGTGAACTTTTACAGCGAGTTGGTTAAAGCCAAAAACGACACGCTGCAAAAACTGCTGAATAAGCTAAAAGACTACAAAATCAAAAACCGGGTATTGAGCCTTACCGAGCAGTCAAAATCGCTGTATGCCCAGCTTTCTGATTTTGAAACCCGCCTGCAGCAGTCAGAAAAAGATGCCATTGCTTATAAAGCTGCGCTTAACGACATTGATAACCAGTTTAACCCGGCCGACCGCAAATATGCCGAAAGTTCGATGGTACGCATTAACCAAAACCTGGAAGGTACCCGGTCGCAACTCGAGGCTTTGAACAATGAGTATGTACAAAGCGGATTTAAACCGGAATACAGCAAACGCATCGATTCACTTAACCGGGTATTGAGCAGCCAGATTGGGCAGGCCTCTGATAAATACATCAGCAACCCAATGGTGGCCAAGCAGAGTTTGGTACAGCAAAAGCTGGCTTTACAGGTACAGTACGACCTGGCTAAAAACAGCACCGGTTCTATCCGCAATGAAATTGGCCGGATAAACCAGCGCCTCACCGGGTTGGTTCCGCACGAGGCGATAGTACAAGCCCAGGAAAGCGCCATTCAGCTGGCCCGCGACGAGTACATGGAAGTGTTATATAAATACAACCAAAGCCGGTTCGACTCTAATACGCTGGTGCATCTTAAACAAACAGAACTGGCCATGCCAGGCGGGGCACAGCCGTCAAAAAAAATGCTGCTGGTTATTATTGCCGGTGTGGTAAGCGTTATATTCTGTATTGTAGTGTTGTTTATCCTATTCTATTTTGACAGCTCGGTTAAAACACCGGCCGATTTGGCAAATGCTACCAAAACTGACGTATTAGGCTACTTACATAAGCTAAACGGCTCCACCTTAGACCTGCGCCAGATTTGGACGGATACACATAGCAATGAGGACGAACGTCAGTTTAAAAACCTGATGCAATCCATCCGTTATGAGATAGATACCGACCTAAAAAACGATAAGATACTATTGGTAAACAGCTTGGTACAGGGCGAGGGCAAAACGTTCTTGACGTTAAACCTGGCTTATGCCTATTCTTTCATCAACAAAAAGGTGTTGCTGATTGATGGTGATTTTATTTCACCCGACATTACCAAAGCGGTAAAACCAAATGCTTACCTCGAAGACTTTTTAACCGGACAGATACAGGCTGACCAAATTGCTTCGGTTTCTAAAATCAGTGTGTTAGGTAACCGTGGCAATGATGGCTCGCTGATGCAAGTTGCCTCCGAGCATGACATCAGGGAAAGGTTTGCGTATTTAAAAACCATCTTCGACATTATAATCATCGAAGCACCAGGGCTTAACACCCTGAACAAATCCAAAGAGTGGGTTACCGTAGCCGATAAAATTGTGACCGTATTTAAGGCTGGTAAAGGCATAAAAGACCATCACAAGGCACAGGTAAATTACTTAAAGAGCCTGCCGGGCCAGTACATAGGTTGGGTGCTTAACGAAACGGACCCTAAGCAATTACCGGCCGAAGAAGCGGCTTAACCATCAGCAAAAACAAAATATTATGATGCAAATCATCAACATAGCGTGGATAGCATTTCAGGTGCTGATTGGTTATAATCTGGTGCTGCCCCTGCTGCTGTTAGCCATTTACAGCATAAGACGCAAAACCGCTACAACTGCCGCTAAACCTGCCGAGGCCGACTACGCCATTATTGTAACGGCTTATGAGTGGGTAACGGCCATACCCGAGGTTGTTAGCTCACTGCTGGCCCTTAACTACAGCAACTACCTGATTTATGTGGTTGCTGACAAATGTGACGTAAGCGGACTGCACTTTGACGACGAGCGGGTAATCATTCTGCGTCCGGAGCAAACGTTGGCCGGCAATGTACGCTCGCATTTTTATGCCATTAACCACTTCAAACGCCAGCACGAGCGGCTAACCATCATCGACAGCGATAACCTGGTAGACCCCGAATACTTGAACGAATTGAATAAACGCTTTGATCAGGGCTTTGAGGCTGTGCAGGGCGTACGAGAAGCCAAAAACCTCGAAACCACGTATGCATGTCTAGATGCGGCCCGCGATATTTACTACCATTTTTATGATGGCAAGGTACTCTTCGAAGCCGGCTCATCGGCTACGCTGGCAGGCTCGGGTATGGCATTTACCACTAAACTGTATGTAGATTGTTTGGGCAACCGGGATGTAAGCGGTGCAGGTTTTGATAAGGTGCTGCAAGCGGCCATTTTAAGCCAGGATAAACGTATTGCCTTTACTGGTGACGCTATTGTTTATGATGAAAAAACCACGCACTCAGAGCAATTGGTTAAACAACGTGCCCGATGGATTAATACCTGGTTTAAGTACTTTAAATATGGCTTTACCTTGCTGCTGCAGTCGGTAAAAAACTTTAGCTTAAACCAGTTTTTGTTTGGCTTGGTGCTGTTGCGCCCACCACTGTTTATCTTTTTGATTCTGTCGATACTTTGTATGGCGGTTAATGTATTTGTGAGTTGGACGGCAGTAGCGCTTTGGGCGGCGGGCTTTGTCTTATTTGTGTTGGGCTTTTACCTGTCGCTGGTAAACTCAGAAACCGACAAGCGCATTTATGCATCGCTGGTGAATATCCCGAAGTTTATATATTTTCAGATTCTTTCGCTGCTTAAAGCACGCAAGGCCAACCAGTATTCGGTGGCTACCCGCGGTGCGCAGCAGGCAACGGCTAAGTAATTATGAGAATTAATCCTACCCCAAAAGCACTGCGCGATAACAAGCAAGACCCGGCCGTGCAGGCCAAAATCGACAAGATTACCCGCTTGGTAGCCATCGCGGTAGCTTTTGTAAGTACGTTTTTCTTTTTTATCAAGATATTGTTTTTGTAAGTGAGCGAGTTCCAGGTCATCGTTAATGGTAGCAAACCCAGGGC
>CAJYSL010000391.1 GCA_913777515.1 uncultured Mucilaginibacter sp. | reverse complement strand
AGAGCTACTTGAAATGCTCAATCAGCGGTTAATACAAACTGCTAATTTAAATTAAGGATAGCGGTGAAGGTATTTACCGGGTTAATGAAGCTGTAAGTGAATCTGTCGGCTGCTTTGGCAATAATTAAAAGGCCCATGTGCTCATGCAGATGCTCTATAGTTACATCTTCGTTTTCGGGCTCCCGGCAAGAAAAACTTAGCAGCTGCTCACTTTCTTTAGTTACGTACAGCTCATGTAAACCATCGGCGCTGAGGAGCGTGGGCACTCCGTTTTTTAAATAGCCAATTTTGTTTATCAGCTCCAGTTTATTGCCCTCGTCAGATTTGACAATAATTAAACAATCATTTTCGATGGCAAGTGTAAAAACTGTTTTACTACATGCCGAATGTTTAACGGCATTGTTTAACAATTCGCCTATGATGTAACGGGCTTTAAACAATAATTGCCCATCGTGGTGATGCCTTACTAAATGGCCTACCAAATACTCAAGCATTTGATGACTGAAGCTGCTGATACTGCCTGCCTGATTATCAAATTCAAAGCTCTTCCTAGTATTCATTCATTATTGTTAATTGCAGCTTTAGCGGCCTGCTCATCAGCGTATATTTTAAAAACCCGGTCTAACCTGATGAGTTTCAACAAATCGTGTACGTCTTTTTGCAAATCCAGTAACACCAGGTCGTTCCCTGCTCCTAATGCATGTTTCAAGCCCGCTACCAGTGCGCCCAAAAAAGAACTATCTACATAAGTAACTTGTTCCATATCGAGCCATACGCTACGCCCCTTGTCAGTCAATAATGATACCAGTTCCGATTTAAATGCATCAGCATGATTGAGGTTAGCCTCGGCAATATTAACTTGAGCTATTATATAATCAGGTTGTTCATTGATAATTTTAAGCATGCTAATTAATTTTTCTTTATGTAGATGATGCTGCTATCGTCGGTTAAAGTGCCCGCTTGCTGCTGCAGTTTATTTTTAATATCACTAAATGATTGACCACTGCGCAAATAACCGGCCATCTGACTGGTAAAGTAACGGTAATCTGTTTTTTGCTGGCCGCCGGCACTAATGTCAATCAAACCGTCGGTAAAAATATAAAGCTCATCTGCCGGGGCCAGTGCAATCTCTTGCTCGGTGTAAAAACCATCAGGCAATACGCCGAGTAACATACCGGTAGATTTCACCTGCAAAAGTTCCTGGGTGCCTGACCTGAAATGCAATAAAGGTAAATCGCCCGCACCGGAATAGATAACCCTGCCGGTTAGCTTTTCAATACGCATCAGCGAAAGGCTCGATAAGATATTATCCAACCCTTCATCCTGGCAGACCACGGCGTTAATTTGCTGCAGGGTATCAGCCAATGAAGTATCAGCAGTAATTACACTGAACCTGATGGCGGCCCTGATGTAGCTTAAATAAGTGAATGTATAAAACCAGGCCTTCCATTTTTTTCCCATCAAATCACCTATCACTACAAACAGGTAATTCCCGGTATCAATAAAATCTATAAAATCTCCGCCTGGTATATTCTGATAACTCTGGTGCCAAAAATCAATATCAAAGCCGTTTACTTTAGGAGGCGCAGCCGGCACTGTTTTAATATTAAGCGCGGCAACCGTTTTGCGTATTTCCTGCTCGCTAATTTCGCGCTGTTTGCTTACTGTATGCAACAGGTTAGTTAGCTTGGATACAATTACATCAAAAGGCGTGGTTTTAAGCACGTAGTCGATAGCCTGTAAATTGAGGCCGGTATACATAATACCCTCATCCTCGTGTGCGGTTAAAAACAAAAAGGGTATTTCTCTAAGGGCGTCAATCTGCAAAACATTGAGACGAAATTCAAGCCCGTTCATCCCCGGCATTTCGTAATCGGATAAAATCACATCGGGTTTGAAGGTTTTTAAACGCTCCAGCGCCTCGGCACCCGAATTTGCAGCCTGGCAATTAAAGCCTGCAGCAGCAAAAGCCTGACACAATATTTTTAAAAACAGCGGATTATCATCAACCAGTAAAACATTTTTAGATAAGCCAGTTGCCATAATTACTTTGTTTTTAAAGGTTTATAAACAGACCTTACCAGCAGATATATTCCGGAAAGAATAATCAGCAGGGATATTAAATCCATCAAGGTAACACCATCCTGCAGGTTGAAATAAAAAATGGTGAACATCTCAAAATAAGGCGGGGCAGGCATCACAATCATCGCGAAACCGAGTACAATTAATACCAGGCTAATGATGATGAGAAAAAACCTGGCCAAACGCTCACCCATCAGGTATTTTTTAGACATCCGGGTGTCTACCTGATGATTGGCCAGCATTACGCTAAATTCATCTAACAACTCAGCCCGGTCTGCTTTGTTGGTAGTATTAATTTGCTTAAAGGCATTGAATTCCTTTTTGTATGATATCTTTTTTTGCAGCGCCTGGTTTAACTTTTGCTGTATACTGCGGGCTTTTACACTATCTATCTCACTATCGGCAAGCAGGGCAAGCAATTCGTTGAGCTTATGGTCTATGTTGGCTTGCTTATCAACCGCATACCGCAGTTGTTGCACCTCCTTTTGTATGTTTTTGTGCTTTGCCAATTTAAAGTGCTTAATTCATCTCAACCTTTGTACTGCCATTTTCGTAAACGTCCGCAATGAAAATGGTCTCGCTCATTACGGTTAATTACAATCAAAATCAGGTCACTGAGCAGTTGCTGGCCTCTATTGCGTCAACCAATACCTACCCGGCTATCGAAATTATTGTGGTGGATAATGACAGTAAGCAAAATCCGGTGCCGCAGTGGCAAACCCAATACCCGAACGTGACCTTTATACGGTCGGATATCAATCTGGGTTTTGCAGGCGGCAATAATTTAGGTATCCAGGCAGCTGGAGGCGACTACCTCTTCTTTATCAACAACGATACCGAGTTTACCCCAGGACTGGTAGAAACCCTGGTGGCGGTTTTAGATAAACACCCCAAGGTGGGCATGGTATCACCTAAAATACGCTATTTCGACCAACCTCAAATGCTGCAATATGCCGGCTTTACCAACATGAATTACTATACCATGCGTAACAAATGCATTGGGCAGTTTGAAGAAGATAAAGGCCAGTACGACCACATGACCGGCCCAACCGGCTATGTGCATGGCGCCGCCATGATGGTACGCCGAGAAGCTATGGATAAGGCAGGCCTGATGGCTGAAAACTTCTTTTTATACTATGAAGAGATGGACTGGAACGACCATATTAAGCGCGCCGGTTACGAGATATGGCTGGAACCCAAAGCGTTGATTTACCACAAAGAATCGGTTTCGGTAGGTAAGATAAGCGGATTGAAGGAGTACTTTATGAACCGCAACCGCATTTTGTTCATCCGGCGCAATGCTCCCTCTGCCTTTACCATTATGGTGTTTTACCTGTATTTTTTATCGGTAGTTACGCCACGCAATCTGCTTAACTATGCAAGGCAGGGCCACAAAGGCTTTGCCGGGCTTTTGTTTAAAGCTATTAAATGGAATTTTACCAACAGCAAAACCAGCACCCATTTAGGATACCCCTTTAATTAACTATGGAAATATTATTTTGGCTTAGCCTGTTTATTGTTTTTTATGCGTTTGCCGGTTACGGTATTTTGCTGTTTGCACTGGTTAAGCTCAAGCGTATTTTAAAGGGCAAGCCTGCGGTTCCGGCTATCAATGAGGCGACCTTACCCTCTTGCAGCCTGGTTATTGCTGCATATAATGAGGAAGGTTTTATTATAGAAAAAATTAAGAATACGCTGCAACTTCATTACCCGGCAGGTAAGCTCGACCTCATTTTTATTACCGATGGCTCATCCGACCGTACGCCTGAACTGGTAGCTACTTATCCGCAAATCAGGCTGCTGCATTCGCCCGAGCGCCGGGGTAAGATTGCGGCCGTTCATCGTGCGATGGATACCGTAACTACCGAGGTAGTGGTGTTTACTGATGCCAATACGTACCTTAACCCGGATGCCCTGCTTAATATATGCCGCCATTATGCCGACGCTAAGGTAGGAGCCGTAGCGGGTGAAAAGCGGGTGCAGGTGGATGAGACGGCTGATGCTACCGCAGGCGAAGGCTTTTACTGGAAATACGAATCAAAGCTAAAGGCCTGGGATTCGGAATTGTACTCGGTAGTAGGTGCAGCCGGCGAGCTATTTAGTATTCGAAAGGAACTTTATCAGCCGGTATCGCCCAATGCCATCCTGGATGATTTTATGATTTCGTTGCTGGTAGCCCAAAAAGGTTACCGGGTAGTTTACGAGCCTGAGGCTTATGCCAGTGAAACCTCGTCGGCCAACGTAAAAGAAGAACTGAAACGCAAAATACGTATTGCTGCGGGTGGCATACAGTCTATTATTTGGCTTAAAAGCCTGCTTAACCCCTTTCCGCAACCGCTTTTGTCGTTCCAGTACATCAGCCACCGGGTACTCCGGTGGACGGTGGTTCCTTTTCTGATGATATTGGCTCTGATACTGAACATCGTTATTGTATTGCAGGGAGGAGCGCCCCTGATTTACCAGATACTACTTGCCGCGCAGGTTTTATTTTACACTGCGTCACTTGTAGGCTGGCTGCTGGAGCGTAAAGAAATTAAAGTAAAGGCACTGTTTATCCCTTACTACTTTTGTATGATGAACTATGCCGTTATCCGTGGTATTTTCAGATATTTTGCCGGTTCGCAAAGTGCAGCCTGGGAAAAAGCGCAGCGCAAACAAGAGATTATCAATCAAAACGCCCCGCAAATTCAATAATAGTTAGTTTATAGCGCAAAGCCGATGTCGTTTAAAGAACAAATCAAAAATAATCCTTCGTTAAAAAAGATGGTTCATCGTATGCTTATCCCTAAAGGCGGCACTGCACCGCGGATTTGGGTAAAGCTTTTTCTCAACCCGTTTTTGCACAAACGCGGCAAGGGCTCCACCATACGCCGCCGTACCCGTATCGATGTATTGCCCTTTAACCGATTTGAACTGGGAGCCCATTCAACCATCGAAGATTTTTGCACTATTAATAATGGTGTAGGTGATGTAATTATTGGCAATCATAGTTTGGTGGGTATGAGTAACGTTATTATTGGACCGGTAACCATTGGCAATGATGTAATACTGGCACAAAACATTGTGGTAAGCGCCCTAAACCACGAATACCGCGATGTAACCCAACCCATACATGCGCAAAAAATATTAACTGCCCCTATTGTTATCGAGGATGAATGCTGGATAGCGGCCAACGCCGTCATTACCTCGGGTGTTATCGTGGGCAAGCATAGCGTAGTGGCAGCCAATGCGGTAGTCACCAAAAGTGTGCCGCCTTATTCGGTGGTTGCAGGTAACCCGGCTAAGGTCATTAAAAAATATGATTTCGATTTAAAAGACTGGGTGAGAGTATGATGATTAAGGTTTAACACTATCATCAACTCATATCATCTTTTTTAACTTAATATCCATCTTTTTCGAGCCTGAATTATCAGTCGAATTACATCGACTGATAATTCAGGCTTTATTTTTAAATTCATTTTAATACTGTTGTTCAATACCTGCATTTACACCTTGCCTGATAGCATGCATATAAATCTGGGTTTAAAATGTATTATAATATAATTTATATAAGCTATTGCTTATTATATCTCAATTCCTACCTTTAGTATTACATCAACCATAACCTAACATTATACGAGGTGATTAAACAAAACAAGCAGTACAAAAATCCTTAAATTCAATGTACCACCAAGGAAAATGAAGGAATGTACTGCAAGTATGCAAATGTAACAAAAGAAGAAATAGAGAAGTATGTCCTGCCGTTTCTTCC
>CAJYSL010000390.1 GCA_913777515.1 uncultured Mucilaginibacter sp. | reverse complement strand
CTTACTTTGCAAAATAGCGTTGACGGCCTGGGTAAACTGGTCGTCTATCAAAGCGGCCGCCTCTTGCAGCGAAGCAATTTCATCATTAAAAACCCGGCGGGCAATATCAAGCATAGTTTGATTGATGTGGTGTTATTGTTTCTTTAAGACAGTATGGTGCAACTGATGCAAGCCTAACCCAATAGCGGGGCAATAACTTTATCCAGGTCCTGCAGCTTTACCATGTTGGGGCCGTCGCTCAGGGCGTTGTCCGGGTCGGGGTGTATCTCCATAAAATAGCCGTCGGCACCAAAGGCTTTGGCAGCCAGCGCCATCATGGGCACAAAGGTACGGTCGCCACCGGTTTTACCGCCCGCACCGCCGGGGCGTTGCACTGAATGGGTACAATCCATACAAACAGGATAGCCAAAGGCTTTCATATCGTGTATGTTCCTGAAATCGACTGCCAGGTTATTGTAGCCGTACATGTTGCCGCGCTCGGTCAAAATCACCTGGTTGTTACCGGCCTCTACCACTTTTTGTGCAGGGTAATACATATCCTGTCCCGACAAAAACTGCGCTTTTTTTACATTGACTATTTTACCGGTTTGGGCAGCGGCTACCAGCAAATCGGTTTGGCGGCACAAAAACGCCGGTATTTGCAAAACGTCGACCACCTGGGCTGCTGTTGCAGCCTGGAGGCTTTCGTGTATGTCGGTAAGCACCGGCAGGTTAAAGCGGTCTTTTACTTTTTGCAGCATCTCCAGGCCTTTATCTAAACCCGGACCACGGTACGAATGGATGGAGGTGCGGTTGGCTTTATCAAACGATGATTTAAAAACCACCGGCACCTGGTACTGCTCGCCAATGCGGGCCACCTGTTCGGCCACCTGGTAAAGCAACTCCTGGCTTTCCATTACGCACGGACCCAAAATAAAAAAAGGCTTTTGCTGTATCTGCTCAAAAAGGTTCATGCAGCAAAGGTAGAACTTTTAATAATAAGGAGTGATGGTGCAGGCGACTGCAGCGCTGAAATGGGCTTGGCAAACTAAATTTGCCATGATGTGCCGAAGTTTGCCCAGTGTGATTTATTTTAGGTTCCTGAAATAAATATGGAAACGTTAACGCATTGCCCCAACTGCCGCTCGTCGCTCAACGGCGGTTTCTTTTCGTCTAATACCTTAATGAGCGAGGAAATGTCTAAAGCCATCAATTACTTTACCGAAAACAAGGCCGAAGCTCATTGCCGCAATTGCTCGGACAAGTTGGTGGAAGAGGTAAAGCAGATTGGTAATTTCCGTTTCCCGCAGCTGCAGGCCGACCTGGCTGCGGCGCTGCCACTCATCCCGGTCATCAGCTTGCAACAGCCGCAAGGGTGGAACTATACCATCATCGGCATGGTGACGGCCCAAACCGTAACCGGCACCGGCGTGCTTACCGAAATTGCCTCGGGCTGGAGCGACTTATTAGGCGCCACCTCTGCCCGCATGGGCAGCAAATTGAAACAGGGCGAAAACGACTGCTTTAACCAACTGCGCTACCAGGCCGCCACCTTGGGTGCCAACGCCGTTATCGGCACCGACATTGATTACGCCGAAGTGGGCACCATGAAAGGCATGCTGATGGTATGCATGGCCGGCACCGCCGTGAGGCTGCAAGACCTTTCGGTTTTAGGCACCACAGCCTGCCATAAACTCAAAAATTTGAAGGAGGTGATTGCGGAGCTGGATATTTTGCGGGGATTGAATTTGGTGGAGTAGAGGGTGGCGGTGTGAACAGATTAGCTGCTATCACCTCAAAAAATAAATGACAAAATTCTCTTACAATCAAAATTGGTAAACCATGCAACTTGTCGAAGGCTTAATGTTGTAAATTGTGACTTTAGGTTAAGTAGTTATGCAATGTTCTCATTTAATTAATAATAATGGATTACTCATCTAAGGCTTTCTATTTACAAGAAGGAGAGTATTTCGAGTATCGTACTCAAATTCGGCAAGCCGACCGTGTATTGAAGGAACTTAGACTACCACTCAAAATTGTTGCTGATTTAACAGAATATTCTCTTGGTCCTTATTATGAAGACGATATGTATATATGGGGAGAAATAGGCGGCGAAAAGTTGGCAATTCACTTGGGTGAATCATCTTTTTCGGGCTTTTTTGATTATTGCTGGCATTATGAAGGAATTCCGGAAGAGGAATATCTTCAACTTCCGGAATTTATCAGGCAGTCCAATGAAATGACTGGCTGGAGCGATTTCGCAACCGGACCTAATCATATAATTGACATCAATGATTTTTTAAAAAGCCTCGAAGTTGTTAAAAACTCTCCGTGTGGTAGTTCTAACGATTATGAATTCACGAGATTTTATTATCCTGTTTTAAAATCTTTTGCCGAAACGGTGATTGCAGAGAAATCTGCATTGAATATACTTTTATAGAATTGAATTGCGAATCTCACATAGACATGTTATAAGAAGACTTGCATAAAGCAACTCTTTATATTTCTGCTTAATCAAATATTTGATTTAATCGTCTGAATTTTTTACTTCCAAGAGGCGTCTGTCAATATCTTTGTTTAGGTCTTGAAGATTCTTTTCCCAGGTTTTGTCTCTGGTTATATCCAATACCTGGATAAGCTTTAGTTTAATGGCGATTAAAAGTTCGGTGTCGAAGCTTTGCCGTTCAGCAGAATAAAAGTAGGCACCCAAGTTTTGAGCTAAATGTTCCAAATCTTCGATATCGTCAATAAGGCTGAAAATTTTGCAGTAAATATAGTCTTCGTCTAGATGCTGATTGCCTCCGTTGAGTATTGCATCAGCTAGTTCGTAAAGGACCTTAGGCTGCCACGTCCAGATAATCTGGCTAAAGAAGTCTGCTTCACTTTTGTTGAAATTATTAATGGTCCCTATTACAAAAGGCAAATGCTGATGTTCCCAAGCCTCGCCACTTTCGTGAAGGTGTTCTTCAATATAATGCCTCAGGCTGAATATTGATTTTGCGTCGTCTATCACGGGAAAAAACTTATTGACTGAAAAGGTTATTTCGTGTTAAAATTTCTGGTGTCGCAAATGGATATTCACGGTGAGTATTTTACAAACCTGCAAGATATGTGTAGTGCATAGCATATCGCAGCCCACTGTTACGGCTAACATTATTGCTTTTTACCAATTATTTGCATGTTCGCAATATAACTGACTGTGAATTTAGAATTGTTACTACCTAAATGTCCGTAACCTGATTTATTGTCATCTTCAAAAACACCGACAACATCCATAATCAAACTCGACTTCCAATATTCCCGATGAACTTTACTCATTAATTTAAGGTATTCGGAACTAATCGTTAAGTCGTTAGTAAAGTCCAAGTATGCGTTAATTGCGTTACAGCGTTTTTCAGGCCGAAGTCCCCAGTACTCTTCATTACCGCTGTAGATGAATCTGGTATACACTGCTTCTTTTTTATGATTGGGTAACTCGCAAGCGTCCACAAAATCCGGATAACGCATCGGAAGCACGGGTGGCGGAAACATGACTTGTTTTTTCCGCTGTCCAAATCCAGCTAAAGAAATTAAAATTAAGCAAATCAAAAAGCTATATTTCATGTGATGTTAGTTAAGGTACTTAATAAAGAGATTAGTATAATTCTACATTTACTTCCATAATACATACCGAAAGAGGAAGATTGCTTTAATTTTAAGTTTTTGAATCAACTTATCCTTCATCCGACGAATCCTCTTCTCTCAAACGCTTTATCTCTTCAAGCGCTAAAACATCTAATTGGTCTTTAGGCCGATTTACTGTTTTCTTGTTTTCGATTAATTGATTAATGTGCAAAAACGGAATGCTTACGTCGTTTATTACTGCCACAGAAGCCATTTCCAGGCTGTCATCAAAAGAGTAATTCTCTAAGCCCGGCATTTGGGTCAAAATATCCAATCTTAAACTGTTGTTTAAATGGAAATCTGTCCAGCCGGGTACAAATTGCATATACTCCAACATCGGGTAGTCGCCCATATCACAGTCAACAAACGCTTGCCTCAAACGCTGCCTGTTCTGCAAATCATCATAGAGCCAAATATCTAAGTCGCCGGTGTAGCGTTGGTAGCCGTGCAAGTTGATTGCGTAGCCTCCAATCATTATAAATTTAACCTGATTGTTTTGCAGCGATTTCCAAAAACTAAGGATGTCTTCATCAAAAACATCCATCGCTTACTTCGGATTAAACGGTTTGTGTATGATGGTGGCTTTTCTCATGGTTTGCTGTATTTTATAAAGCCGGGTAGCCATTTCAAATCGCTCTTTGTAACTGCGCTTTAAGCCTTGTTTTAAAAGGTCAATTTCTGTTTCGCTAAATACAGATTTATGGTTTTCCATGGTTTGTACATATGCATGCAATCAAATTTACAAAAAAGGGGTAACCGGCAAAACGGAAATAGTATAAAATAACAAAGCCCGATACTGTCGTATCAGGCTTTGTACCCAGAGCCGGGGTCGAACCGGCACGGCCTTGCAGCCACAGGTGTTTGAGACCAGCGCGTCTACCGATTCCGCCATCTGGGCCTGTTGTTCGCCACTTCTTCAGAAGCGG
>CAJYSL010000389.1 GCA_913777515.1 uncultured Mucilaginibacter sp. | reverse complement strand
TCCCAGCAAGTGATGGCATCATCATACTGCCGTTTATCATACCATAAATTACCTAAATAGTAAGGCGCCTTACCATCGTTGGCGTTATGCCTGACAGCAAACTGCAAAGCCTCGATATCTTCTAAACGGTTAGGGAAACATAAATATGGATTGGCTTCGGCAGCCTTTTCTAAATGGTAAGCGGCATCGTTCTGCTTGTTCAACTTGTAATTATACAGGGCAGCATAATAATGCACTAATGGTGATGTTTCAGCGCTATCAATATAGCTTAGCAATTGCAAGGCTTCTTCATAACATCCCGCAGCTGCATAATCAAGCGCGTAGGCGATATGACTATGAGCCGTACCGCGCGACAGCGTTAATAATTGCTGCAATGCAGTATCGGCATTTGGCGTATCGCCCACCGAACTATAAAGTTGTACTTTCTCAAATAACGCGTTCAGGTTAAACCGGTCGCGTGTTATGGCTTCTGCACATACTTGCAATGCTTGTTCTGCTTGGCCTAATTTTCTCAGTATGGTTATCTTTAAGGCCCAAGCCTTGCTGTTACGTGCATTACGGTCAATAGCCTGATTGATATGCTCTAAACCTAAACTGTATTTCTTCTGCGCAACATCAATCTGCGCTATCGCAAAATAGGCCGTATCTTTCCAGGCATTATTCCAGGTGGCTTTGTAAAAAGCATTATAAGCCTCGGTAAGCCTACCCTGGTATTGCAGGCATAAACCTAAGTTGTAGTAAGGTTCGCCATCGTACGGATTGGGATTGCGGGCCGTAATGGTTTCTATCGCTTTACGAAATAAAGGTTCTGCCTGCTCAAATTTACCTTTTCGCATATACAAAGCACCCAACGCTTTGTTACAACGGATATCTTTATCGTCGCGGTTTAACGCTTCTTCGTAATAAGGCAGCGGACTATAAGTAGCATGGCGGTATTGCTCCAGGTGCTGCCCGGTTAAAAAAAGCTGTTCGTTGTTTTCTACCTCATGTGGCAGCAAAGCCGGTTTAGCAGCAGCAGGCATTTCATTTTTCACTTCGTCATCTGTAGCATATTTAAGTACTTCGCTACCTGAGCTGTCGGTGATAACCACCGTATAAGTTGTTGTATCTAAATCGGTAGGCAGACTGACGATTTGTTCAAAAATATTTCCGGGTGTTAGGTCAATCGTTTGCACGAATAGCACGGCCTTACCGACACTTACATTAATAGTAAGATTTTGCTGAACCGAGGTTACCATAACCTTAATGGCAAGCTTATCTGCCCTAACCTCCGCACTTAAAAGTATATCCTGATTGGCGTTTTTTACAACGCCAAGTTCGCGGTAAGGTAAAAAGTATTGGGTGAACGATTTTTCTTCGTAGGGCATCAGCCACGAAAAATCGGGCTGGTTATCGGTAAATACACCGGTCATCAGTTCGATGTACGGCCCATCATCGTCGGTAAGGTTACGGTCCCAGGCTTGGCCAAAATCACCATAGCCCCAAGTCCATTGCTTTTTGCCAGGTGATACATGATGACTGGCCACATGCAGCAGCCCCGCCCGGCTATCATGCTCGTATCCACCCATAAAATCATATTTGGAGTTGATGGCCATGTATGACGTAGGCACCGGGATATTTTTATAGCGGGAAATATCAGTCCCCGGCGAATAATCTACCTTGTAATAGGTGCCCGTGGCGATAGGAAAATCAGACACATCGCGCTTGCCATGGTCAAACACGGCATTGACGTCCGGTGGAAAAACCGACTGGTAATCATCGTTCACCTTGACTGCCGGGTTAGCCCACCACAAAAAAGTTTGTGGTAATGGCGTACGGTTAAATAGCTGCGCTTTAATTTCAAGGTAAGCCTTATCCGGGTGCAAGGTAAAACCAGCCATACCTTTGGTGCCAAACATGCGTTCCACCTCGTTTACCCATACTGTTTTACTGCCATCGGCATTCTCAGCAATCTGATAGTCTACCGGCTCAAAGGTACTTGGCCGGTGATGCTGCGGCCAGTTAAACTCAATACCGCCCGAAATCCAAGGCCCGGTTAAACCCACCAAAGCGGGCTTGATGACCTGGTTGTAATAGATAAAATGGCGCTTCTTTATCTTATCGTATGCCATTTGTACCCGGCCGCCCAATTGCGGCAAAATCATTATTTTGAGGTACCGGTTTTCGAGGTAAAGGGCAATATATTCCTGGTCGTACTTTTCGTCGTATATTTTTTCGATAACCGGGTTGGGATAAACGGCACCACTGCTACCCTGGTATACCCTTTTTTCGAAAAACATAGGGTTTTGCTCGGGCTTACCTACACCGTAAGTAGGGATGATAACCGGCTCCTGCCAGATATTTACACCAAAACTGCTCATATAATTACTGCTGATATTTTAATGTCTGAATTGTTGCTCTAACTCTTCGAGGGTTTGCCCTTTGGTTTCTTTTACCTTTTTAAGGACGAACAGGAAACCTAAAAAGCATATCACTGCATACAGATAAAAGGGGCCATAGGTCCCCAGCACCTTGGCCAATACCGGGAAAGTAAATACAAGTACAAAATAGGCACCCCATAACGAAACAATGGCTACCGATGATGCTACGCCGCGAATACTGTTGGGAAAAATTTCTGAAATAAGCACCCAGGTTACCGGCGCCAGCGAGGTAGCATACAGGCCTATGGCTAATAAAACAGAAACGGATATCCAGATGGCGGGTGCCTTGACTTGTAAAAAGTAGGCCAGCAGCAGGTAAGTAACGGCCAAACCGATGGAACCAATCAGCATCAACGGCCTGCGGCCTAATTTATCTACCTGCCGCATAGCTAAAAGCGTGAATAACAAGTTAACAATGCCGATAGCAATGGTCTCAATGAGTTGCCGGTTTAAGTTAGCGCCCACCGAGGCAAAAATAGTTGAGGTATAATTAAATACCACATTAATGCCACACAGCTGCTGAAACACCGCCAGCGTAATACCAACTATAACAGCCGGCCGTACGGCTTTTTCAAAAACCGCCGAATAAGATTGTTTTCCGGTAACGCCGGATAGGGATTGCTTAATACTATCAGTAGTCATGGACACAAAATCTGCTGAACCGATTTTACTCAACACGGCTCGGGCTTCTTCATCACGCCCCACTTTCAACAACCAACGCGGACTTTCGGGTAACCAAAGCACACCTAACAGAAACAAGCCTGACGGCACAAACCCTAAACCAAACATCCAACGCCAGGCATCAGGCCCGTGGTCAGACAACAGGTAATTGACAACATTAGTAATCAGGATGCCAATGACAATGGTGAGTTGATTGATAGCCACATTGCGGCCACGGATAGATGCCGGTGACACCTCGGCAATATACATGGGGCTCAACATGGAGGCCATGCCCACGCCAATGCCCGCAGCAAAACGCATTAACACAAATACGGTGAAGTTACCGGCTACAGCCATGCCCAGTGAGGACACTGCGAATATAGCGGCCGCCAGCATCAGTCCGGGGCGGCGCCCGTAGCGGTCGGCCAGCTTACCGGCAATGAGGCAACCGATGATACAGCCCAAAGCCAGCGACCCGGTTAAAAACCCCTCCCACCAGGCATCCAAGGCAAATGCTTTTCGCAAAAAAGGCAATGCACCCGAAATCACTGCAAAATCAAACCCGAACAGATAACCGCCCAAAGCCGAAATGAATGATATCCCGGTAACAAAGCCATTATTAAAGCGCATTTCGGCTTTTTCCATAGACAATAGAAGATTTAAAATTGGTGTAGTAAAAGTAAGCGTGGCACCAGGCAGATGCAATGGATATTTTTTTGTTAAAAATGTATTATCTTACGATTCATTTCAATTCTAAAACTCCATTTATTCATAAATATGGATGATTCAACTGAATCGCTCAATGCGCTGGCTGAAGGTTTTGTAGGACAACGAATGGTGATTGCCTCGCCTTTGCAAAGAAAAAAGATGCTCCGCAATGCATTCAGCAAGATGTTGTATGTTAACGCAGCCGGCTACTATCCGGTAGCAGCAGCACATCAGCGTAGAAGAAACACGGGGAGTGAAGAGTATATCCTTATTTACTGTATTGCCGGCGAGGGTTGGATTGATATGGAGGATAAGCACTGTAAACTGACTGCCAATAGCTTTAAGATAATCCCCAAAAACGTCGCCCACCATTATGGCAGTTCAATTGAGCGCCCATGGAGCATTTACTGGCTGCATTTTAATGGGGAGCAGGCTGCCACTTTATATAACCGGTATTTAAAAACAGCAGAGCCCGACGGCGATTACATCAATTTTGATGAGCAGCGCCTGGTGCTTTTTAATGATATCATCGACATGATGGAAATTGGCTTTGACGATTTACAGTTAGAACTGATTTACATCCGGGCACTACGACTAATATCTTCCTACATCTATGAAGAGCCGCGCCGAACTGCCGATAATGCCGGTATGGTTGCAACTTCCGTCAATTACATGCGCGAGCACATTAACCAAAACCTGCAGATTAAGGATTTGGCTGCGCATGTCAATTATTCGGTGTCGCGCTATTCGGAGGTTTTCAGACAGGCTACGGGGCATGCGCCCATTCAGTATTTTACGCAGTTGCGTATACACCATGCCTGCCAGCACCTATGCTTCAGCAGTTTAAACATCAAGCAGGTTTGTGCCAAAATTGGGTTTACTGACCCGTTCTACTTTTCGAAACTGTTTAAGCAGCATACAGGCAAATCGCCCAACCAGTACCGCAAATTATACCACAAGCCTTAATACGGCAAGCATGTAAAACAGCGAAGCCTGCCTCATTACTGAAGCAGGCCTTTGGGATATATATTAGGGTTAGTTATTTTAAACTTACGTTTAACCCTTGTTTGGAGGTACGCAACGGTGGTTTCACTTCCCACACTTCGCCGGTGTAACGGTCGATGCTGAGCATTGGGGTAGTCACCGTTTTTAAGTAAGCTTCGCGTTCCTTGAGTTTCTGATTAATCTCTGCCTGTACATCGTGCAACTCATTCCAAGTTGTATCGTTACACACCGAGTAATCATAATTTACTCCTGTTTCCTTTTCTATAATTTCGGCATCAAACAATCTTAACTTATCGTGCCTCGCAACGCGGGCATGCTCTTCGGCATACCGGCGTGCGGTTTTTTCTAAACTGTTAAACAGCTCCTGCCCCTTTTTGGCTAATACCAGCATGCGCACACTGTCCAGTTCGCCATCGGCAATCAATTGTTCAGTGTCTTTTACAATGCGGGCAATGGTAGCCCTGTCCAGCTTGATGAGGCTTTCGGGAGCCAAGTCGTTACCGGTAAACAGGGTTACTGCTTCGCAGACAGGCAGCTGCATGGCTGATGCATGTCTCATTAGGCAGCTATTCCTTTCCTTATCTCTGCTTTTTTGGTCGACAACATTTTGATAAACTGCTCGTCGTTTTGCAGAGCTACGTTGTTCTTATGTATTAGATATAAAGCAGCTACATCTTTAGCACCCTGAATAGCCGAACGAGTTTCTTCAGGTATACTTGAGTCTACTGGTTGTTCTGCTTTAGCAGGTGTTTTTGCTTTAGCTGCTTTCTTTTCTTCTTTAACCTCTGATGGTTGCGCTTCGCGGGCAGGCACTGTGCCTTTTACCTCTTTAACAGCTTTGGCAGGAGCTTTGGGTTCTTCTACCACGGTAGCTTCTACATCAATAAAGCCCATGTCTTCCACATCCTGAGTAAAGAACTCGCTGGCGTTGGTAGCTAATAGTATGGCACCTACAAAAGCACGTTTCTGTGCCATTTTTTGCATGGTATTTTGCAGGCCTACCAGGTCAGGGTTTTCAGTACGTTCAACCCATACCCAACCGCCAGACGATTTACGGAACTTACCGTTGCCTTCGGCTTTCAGCTGGTCTTGCATGGCTTGCGATGGTTTGGGCTTTTCGGTCCAAACGTAGCGGTATTTAGGCTCATAACTATTTACACTGCCCTCGCACTGGGTAACGATACGTCCATCGCGGTTACGTACGGTTGCTTTATAAGTATAGGCTACAAACTTTGATTGCAGGTCGAGCACTTTATCAGTACACTCAAACTCAACCGCCAGTCCGTAAAGATTCATCAGTTTTTCGGCACCTGGTTTTAACAAGGTTGGTTTTTGCACACCCGGCACTACACCGTAGTCCTGGTCTTTCACCAACACCTCTTTGGTAAACGCAATTAAAGCGTTACGCATCTGTGCCATGTGTGTAATAGATGATTGCATTTCATCTGTGATTGTTGTTAACTCAAACGTGTCCATCTATCTTTTAAATTTTTAATTTACTTTTTACACCGCAGCACACCTTGTAACTGCTGTAATTGTAACTCAGGTTTCAACGTTTTGCCGTAGCCGCTAAGCCGGCATTTTAACTGTTAACAGGTTGATTGCTAATCAGTATTAACTATTGAGCAAAGCTTGTACCCTACCCCGTTTTTATGCTAAAAAGGCAGATAATAATCATCTCTAAAATCTTCCTTTTAAGCACCATATTTCAACTCCAAAGAAATGTGCCTCTATTCATTTTAAAAGGCCTTTTTTTTTGTTAATCAAAGTTACAAATTAAAATTTAAATACTAAAAATATTAGCATTGTTTTTTATAAAATAATTGCTCTGATTACGAGCAGATTACAAAGCGCATATTAAGTCACAATGGCAGTAATTAACAATACTTTTGGCAGAGTAAAATCAAACCTATTAAAGCGCTCATTTTTGGCAGATGAGAAAGAATTAGGCAACCGTTTTGTTTACTCGTCAACCTTGTAAAGCGTAGCTGTACAAATACCAATTGCAACAGAACTATTACCGCCTATATTTGTCATTAAAGCCATATCTTATTATTTACCACCGCAACTCTAAGCTGCATGATTAAAACTGTTTTTATCACCAGTACCGAGCCGTATAGCGGCAAATCCATCGTTTCGCTCGGCCTTATTAATATGCTTTTAGGCAAAGCGCAAAAAATCGGTTTCTTTAAACCCATTGTAAGCCGCCGCGCCGAGGAGCACAAAAGCGACCATATACAAACGGTGCTTCGCTATTTCGACCTGCCCATCAGTTACGATGAGGCTTATGCCTTCAGCTGGCAGGAGGCTATGCAGCAAAGCGAGAACGAGAGCCAAGGCGAGATGATTGATACCATCATCCGTAAATACAAGCAACTGGAAGACAAGTATGATTTTACCGTAATTGAAGGCAGCGACTACCAGGGAGATGGTACCGCGTTTGAGTTTGACTTAAACGCCTCGATTGCCAAAAACCTGGGGGCACCTATTATTGCGGTAATCTCGGGCGAAAATAAAACTACGGCACAAATTGTGAATGCGGCCATTACCGTGATACGCAATTTTGAAAGCCGCGAAATACAGGTTCTGGCACTGGTAGCCAACAAGGTAAGCAGCGACCAGATTGATGATGTACGGGAGCTGTTGAACGCGCAGCTGTCAGATGCTATCATCATTGCCATCATCCCGACCATGCGGGGATTACTGGCCCCTACCATGAAAGAGATTTGCGAGGAACTGCCCGACAGCAAACTACTCTTTGGCAAAGACCGCCTCAGCAACCAGGTCGACAATTTTGTAACCGGGGCTATGCAGGTACCCAACTTTTTAAACTTCGTTAAAGAGAACGTACTGATTATTACCCCCGGCGACCGCGGCGATATCATCATTGCGGCGTTACAGGCCAACTTGTCTACCAGTTACCCGTCTATAGCAGGTATTGTGCTTACGGCCGGCACAGAGCCCGAGGAGCCTATTATCAGGCTGATTAATGGCTTGCAGACAGTGGTGCCTATCATCGCGGTAAAAACCGGAACATTCCAAACCACTACGCAAATTGGCAACATCCGCTCGCGCATTACGGCCGACAATACCAAGAAAATACAACTGGCTATTGATGTTTTTAACAAGTACGTAGATGTAGCCAAGTTAGACGAACGAATAGTGACCTTTAAACATAGCGGCGGTATAACGCCGCGCATGTTCCAGTACCAGCTAACCAACTGGGCTAAGCGCCAGAAGAAACATATTGTACTGCCCGAGGGCAATGATGAACGCATTTTAAAAGCAGCTGCCCGCTTAATCAGCCAGGAGATTGTAACGCTCACCATTCTGGGTAACCCGGACGATATTACCGCCAACATTAAGCGTTTGGGTTTAAACCTGGATGTTAACAAGATTAATATCGTCAATCCTGCGACCTCCGGCTACTACCAGGATTATGTGAATACGCTCTACGAACTGCGTAAGAACAAAAACGTAAACTTGGAAATGGCTACCGACATGATGACTGATGTATCTTACTTTGGTACCATGATGGTATATAAGGGCCATGCCGACGGTATGGTATCGGGTGCGGTGCATACTACACAACATACCATCAGGCCGGCACTGCAGTTTGTAAAAACCAAGCCGGGAATTTCTGTAGTATCATCCGTATTTTTCATGTGCCTGCCCGACCGGGTTTCTGTTTTTGGGGATTGCGCCGTTAATCCCAACCCAACCGCCGAGCAATTGGCCGAGATTGCCATATCATCAGCCGAGAGCAGCCAGCGGTTTGGCATTGAGCCGCGCATTGCCATGCTCTCTTATTCGTCGGGCACATCTGGCGAGGGTGAGGATGTAGAAAAAGTGCGCCGTGCTACTGAGATTGTAAAAAGCAAGCGTCCTGACCTGAAAGTGGAAGGCCCTATACAATATGATGCCGCCGTAGACCCGATAGTAGGTAAAAGCAAGTTACCCGGCTCGGAAGTGGCTGGCCAGGCCAGCGTATTGATTTTCCCCGACCTGAACACCGGCAACAACACCTACAAAGCCGTACAACGCGAAACCGGAGCCCTGGCCATCGGCCCCATGCTGCAAGGCCTCAACAAACCTGTCAACGACTTAAGCCGCGGATGTACTGTTGACGATATTTTTAATACGGTTATTATTACCGCGATACAAGCGCAGGAGTAGTTCATGGTTCATGGTTCATGGTTCATGAAGTAAATTATAGAACTGACCAGTTGTTTTAGTGATTATCGGTTCAGAAATTATGAAATGTAGCTTGTGATTTGCAGATTGTAGCAGTTAAAGAAAAATACGAATGGCTTTTAGGTTTGAAGATTTACAGGTTTGGCAAAAGGCTTTGGATTTAGACGACCAAGTCAATCAGCTTACTAAATCATTTCCAAAAGATGAAATATATGTTCTGACATCTCAAATTAAAAGAGCAGCAGACTCTGTAGTTTTAAATATTGCAGAGGGTTCAACCAGTCAAACTAAAACTACATTTAGGCTTTTTCTTAGCTATTCATTGAGATCAGCTATTGAAGTAGTAAGCTGCCTTTTCATTGCTAAAAGAAGAAATTATGTTTCCGAAAGTCAATTTCAACAACTCTATGTAGAATACGAAACTCTTGTTAAAATGATTACCGCACTCAGAAATGCTATTTGATTAATGTTTTCCATAATACATACGTCTAACCATCAATCATAATCTATCAACTGCAAACCACTGTCAATCAGCAATAGTCCATCAACTACAAACCATCAACCATAATCTATCAGCTATGAACCATGAACTATCATCCATGAACATAAAAAACATTTTCGTCGTTAACTCGGGCAGTAGCTCCATCAAATATCAGCTTTTTAAAATGCCGGCAACTAATCCGGTATGCAGTGGCCTGGTAGAACGCATTGGCTTAAGCAATCCTACCATCACCCACAAAGTATACATAGACGGTGACGAAAAAGTAATAAAGCTAACACCCGAGGAACTGCCCGACCATGAAGCAGGACTGAAAAAAGTTAACCAACTGCTTACCGGGGGCGACTGGGCCGTGATTAAAGACCCGGCAGATATTCAGGTCATCGGCCACCGCATTGTGCATGGCGGTGAGACTTTTACGACTACTACCATTATTGATGCCGGTGTAAAAGAGAAACTGAAGGGCACCTTTCAATTAGCGCCCCTGCATAACCCGGCCAGCTATTTAGGCATCGAGGTAGCCGAAAAGATATTTACCAATGCTACCCAGATTGGCGTTTTTGATACCGCTTTTCACCAAACCTTGCCGGCTAAAGCTTACCGTTTCGCCATCCCTAATGCCTATTATACGGACTTTAACATCCGCAGCTATGGCTTTCATGGCACCAGTCACAAGTATGTAACGGAGCAGGCGGCCGAGTACTTAGGCAAAAACGACAGCAAACTAATCAGTATACACTTAGGTAATGGCTGTAGCATGGCTGCGGTAAAAAACGGGCAATCTATAGATACCAGTATGGGTTTCGGTCCGCTGAGCGGGCTGGTGATGGGTACACGTTCGGGAGATATTGATCCCACCGTTATATTTTACCTGGTAAACCAGTTGGGTTATGACATTGAGCAGGTAAGCAACCTGCTCAACAAACGCAGCGGCATGGCTGGCCTTACCGGCTACAGTGATATGCGCGACATAACCAACGCTATTGAACAAGGTAACGAGGACGCCAAACTGGCTTACGACTTGTATGCCTATCGTATTAAAAAATATATTGGCGCTTACGCGGCAGCCTTAAACGGCTTGGATGCTATTATTTTTACTGCTGGTGTTGGCGAAAATGATGCATTGATACGTGAACTCATTTGTACCGATATGGAATACTTGGGTCTACGTTTAGACGCAGCTGCTAATAAGGTGCGAAGTAAAGGTATCCGCGAGATTAATCACCCCGATTCGCCGGCGAAGATTTTAATCATCCCTACCAACGAAGAATTGGAGATTGCTCAGCAATGTTACCAGATGGTGAGCCATAACTAAATTTTAAAGGTTGACTAAACAAGAATAAATGATTAGGTTAGATATGCGTAATTACTAACCTAATCATCATGACCAAAACCACTACCCTACAACGAATTCATTCGATTGATATACTGCGCGGGCTGGTGATGGCAATTATGGCGCTCGACCATGTTCGTGACTTTTTACATAATGACGCGGCGCTGCACGACCCTTTGAACGTACAAACTACTACGCCAGCCTTATTTTTCACCCGCTTTATTACCCATTTTTGCGCACCAATTTTTGTTTTTATCAGGTGTATCTGCCGGGTTGAGCAGGCATAAACGCAGTCCGGCGCAAACCTCCACGTTTTTGATTAAGCGTGGCTTATGGCTGGTTGCAGTTGAAGTACTGGTAATTACGCTCGGTCTCAGCTTTAACCCGCTTTATAACATGTTGTTCTTACAAGTAATCTGGGCTATTGGGTGCAGCATGATTATATTGGGGCTACTACTCAAACTATCGGGTAAACAGGTTTTACCTTTAGGTTTGCTGCTTATTGCAGGGCACGACGCGCTGAATTATATGCAGCCAGTTAAAAGCCCATTTGGAGCAGGCTTGCTACAAGTGCTTTTTACCGCCAGGTTTTACATACTGCCTTTATCAGGCAATCATTTCATTGTTTTTCTTTACGCCACATTACCCTGGACGGGCATCATGTTGTTGGGCTATGCCGTTTCGGCTATATATCAGCCCAACTATGCGCCGCAACGCCGCAGAGCACAATTGTTATACAGCGGACTCGGCCTCTTAGCCTTCTTCGTCCTATTGCGCTTTACCAACACTTACGGTGAGCCGCAGCACTGGAGCGTTCAGCGTAGCGCTATGCGTACCTTTTTATCATTTATTAATGTGAGCAAATATCCACCTTCGCTATTGTACACCTGTCTAACGTTGAGTTTTGCGCTGATTTTTCTTGCACTAACCGAGTCTGTCAACAACGCATGGTCGCGCATTTTGACTGTGTATGGTAAGGTGCCGTTCTTTTATTACGTGTTGCACTTTTTTATCATACACGCCATTACGGTTATTGTATTTTATGCTTCAGGATATACGTCCAAAGATATTGCAAGCCCTAATGAGCCGTTCCTGTTCAGGCCGGCAACACTGGGCTTTTCTTTGAGCATTGTTTACCTTATCTGGCTAAGTATCGTTGCTGCCCTGTATCAACCCTGCCGGTGGTACATTGGCTACAAGCAACGCCATCAAAACCAGTGGTGGGTAAGCTATTTATAAGACTGAGGAATCGGCAAATGTGTTAAGACACCGTTAACTCGCCGCGAATATCCGTTTCCATCCAGCGGGTAATTTCTTTAGGGTCGTCAAACTGGCTGAGTAGGTACATCGTTTTAGTAATGGCAGCCTCAAAAGTCATGTCGTAGCCATTGGCTACGCCAATGTCTTTCAATGCCTTACTGGTTTCGTAACGGCCTAATTCTACCGTACCTACCTTACATTGCGATATATCTACGATAACCTTACCGCTATCAATAGCACCTTTCAGTAAATCAATAAACCACTGGTCGGTAGTAGTATTGCCGGCACCAAAGGTTTCCATCACAATACCTCTAACATCAGAGTTAACAATGGTTTCCACCACTTTAGGGCTGATGCCTGGATAAAGCTTCAAAACGCCTACATCATTCACCAAGTTTTTGTGTACGATGAGCTCTTCTTCACCGGCAAGACGGATATCGTTAATGCTGAATCGTAAATGCACACCCGACTCGGCCAATACCGGGTAGTTAGGCGAGCGGAAAGCCTCAAACTTAGAGGAGTTATATTTAAAAGCGCGGTTACCACGGAAAAGCTTGTAATCAAAATAAATACAAACCTCGGGTACGCGTACTTTATCGTTCTTTTTGGCTTTGGCCAGTTCAATGGCCGTCATCAGGTTCTCTTTGGCATCCGTACGGATAGCGCTGATAGGCAATTGCGAACCGGTAAAAATAACCGGCTTAGCCAAGTTCTCGAGCATAAAGCTTAAGGCCGAAGCCGAAAACGCCATGGTATCCGAACCGTGTAAAACCACAAAGCCGTCAACCTCATGATAGTGTTTCTGAATTAAGGCGGCCAACTGTCCCCAAATGGCAGGATTCATATTCGATGAGTCAATCACATCTTCGAAAGAATGAACCATAATACGGCAGTTCAGGCGCTCCAGTTCAGGAACGTTCTCCATAATCTGCTCGAAGTTAATCGGTATTAAGGTTTTAGTCTTGGGGTCGGTCATCATACCTATTGTCCCACCGGTATAGATGATCAAAATCTGGCACATGTATAATTGGTTATGTTATAAAAATAAAATTCCTTCTCTAAAAAATTGCACTTACACGCCAAAAATTGTTTTCGAATTTTCGGTCGTAATGCGGGCAACTTCTTCTAAACTCAGCTGGTGCAGGTCGGCTACTTTTTGAGCAACATACACCAGGTACGAACTTTCGTTAGGCTTGCCGCGATACGGTACAGGGGTAAGATACGGAGAATCTGTTTCTAAAACGATATGTTTTAAATCGATTTGCTCTACTACTTTATCTAAACCTCCGTTTTTGTAAGTGACCACACCGCCTATCCCCAGCATAAAGCCCAACTCAATAATTTGCTCAGCTTGTTCCAAAGTACCCGAAAAGCAATGAAAAATACCTCTCAAAAGCGCGTCATGCTCTTGCTGCAAAATAGCATACACTTCATCAAAAGCATTGCGGCAATGGATGTTGATGGGTAGCCCGGCTTGTTTAGCCCAGCCAATCTGCTGCCTGAACGCTTGCTGCTGCTCCGCTATAAAGGTTTTGTCCCAGTATAGGTCAATTCCAATTTCGCCGATGGCATAAACCTTGGTTTGCTGCAGAGTTGCATAAACAGTTTCAAGTTCCTGCTCCCAGTTGGCCTTAACATCGCAGGGATGCAGGCCCAGCATCGGGAAACAGTACTGCGGATAAGTATTCACCATATCCATTACTTGTGCAATACTGCCCGAATCAACATTAGGCAAAAACAACCTGCTGATGCCATTATCGAGGCAACGCTGCATCAAACCGGCCTTTTTTACCGGGTCGGTTTCGTAATATTGATGCGTATGTGTATCGGTTAACACCATTCTGCGAAAGTAAAAAGCCCTCTGTGGTTAACGGAGGGCTTTTTGATAATATTATTTACGGGTGACTTTTTTCTTAGCCGCCGGCCTTTTGGCACCGGCTTTTTTGGGCGCTGCTTTTTTACCTGCAGCAACCGTTGGCGTGGCTGGCTTGCCTTTACCGGGTATTACTTTTACCAGCTCCACATCAAACCACAAAGGGCTGTAAGGCTTAATATCCTCACCGGCTCCGCGTTCGCCATAAGCCAACTTGGACGGAATGATGAAAGTAGCTTTAGAACCCTCGTTCAGCAGTAACAAACCTTCGTCCCAGCCCGGAATAACCTGACCGGCACCAACTACAAACTTAATAGGCTCGTAAGTGCGTCCCGGCTGCTGTAAACCGGCAGATTTGGCTACATCGGCAATGCTCGAATCAAATACTTTACCATCCAGCGTGCGGCCGGCGTAATTTACCATCACGGTATCATAAGCTTTGGGCTTGCGGCCTGTTCCGGGTGCAGTAATCACATATTTTAAACCAGAGGCCGTGGTTACCGGCGCAAGTTTTTTATCGGCAATAAAGGCTGTAATTGACGGAGCTTCAGCACCGCGCATTTTTTCGGCTAAAGCGGCTTGCTCGGCACGTGCTTTTTCCATAGCGGCATTCCGTTCGGCCATAGCTTCATCCAGCGTTTGAATTTTTTGAATTTTGATACCGAAATTCAGGTAACTGTTTTTCGGTAAAAATGCCGGGCGGCTTTCTTCGTGTCCTGCAAATATCGAGTCGGTTGGCACACGCACTATGGCGCTGTCATTTACGCTCAGTAGTGGAAAAACCTCCATCAAATCGGCTACAGTTTTAGATGGCTGCACCTGTACTTTGGCCGGTTGGCCCATTTGGTATGAACTGCCCAATAACGAGTCGCGGTCGTTTTTTTGCGTAAACTGGAAGGTGATTACATCGCCCACTTTTACCTTGGCACCGTTACCGGGCTTAACAATACTGTAAAGGGCTCCTTTAGGTGTTTTGGTAAAACCGGTTTGTGCAAAGCCCTGACCTGCTGCAAGTAACCCTAAAACAGATAATAGAAAATACTTTTTCATCAGATAACAAAAGGCCTCCTTAGCAAGCTAAGAAGGCCGTAAAAAACATAAATTATTTAGTAGCCGGCTGCTGTTGCGTAGGCATTTGCGG
>CAJYSL010000388.1 GCA_913777515.1 uncultured Mucilaginibacter sp. | reverse complement strand
AAAAACCGGGTACCTAATCCAGCAGCGGGAATAATAGCTTTTTTTACCATGATATATTATATGAGGTATGGTTTTATAACTCTTGAATTTATTTTTTTAAGTGAATACACCAGTCGTTTCAGCATCTCGTCATCTTTGTAAATACCGATAATAGATCCACCCGAACCGGTAAACGTTGCCGATGCTCCGCAAGCGCGTGCGGTGTTAATCAGTTCCATGTTGCTATCGCTGATTTTCATAATCTCGCAGCGATAATCAAAATTCTGATTTATGGCCCGGCCTAAAGTTTCGTAATCACGCGCTAAGATAGCATCTCTGCCTTCGTCAGCCAAAGCAGCTATTTTACCCAGGGTAGCAATGGTATGTTCATCACCCTTATCATATTTAGAGCGTATTTCGTTCAATACCTTGCCCGATACTTTGCCCAAATCGGTTTTGTAGGCAATGTATAGTTTAGGTAATAAAGCAGGGTCAATTGGCGTGTAAATACCGTGACCTTTACTTAACATTTGCTCTTTGTTAAAGTCCATATGCACGCAACCTTCGTAGCACTGAATAACGCGATCTTGCAAACCGGCATTGATACCCATTTCCTGGGTTTCAGCCTCCAGGGCTACGGTAGGCAAATCGATTAACGGAATCTCGACCTTGTAAAATTGCATCAAGGCGCGCAGCGTGGCTATAACAATAGCGCTCGAGCCAGCCAAACCCACTTGGCGCGGAATGGTTGAGTGGTAACGCAGTGTAAAGTTTTTAGATAAACGGATACCCTGCTTGTCGCAGTAGTCGCAGAATTTTTTGATGGTGGCTTTAATTAATGGAATGCCGCCGTTGTAACCAATCAGAGATACGGTATCTTTTAAATGATAGATATTTCTGAAGTTGTTGCTATCAGCCTCCTGCGGCTCGATAGTTAATTCGGGCGATTCGTAAAGCAGAATTTGGGCGCCAAAGTTTTTCACAATCAGGCTTACTGTTTTACCAAAGTAGCCATCGGATGGGTTGCCTAAGAAGCCGGCCCGTGCATAGGCCCTGGAGTCAATCATAGGGATGTTTAAAGCGTTATGATAAGTATTTTATAAATATGCGATACCCTATATATAAGATATACCGGGTAAATATAGAACAAAGCTTTAGTAAATAAACCAATAATCAGGACTGTGCAGGATATTAATTGAAACAGCCATCCAAGCCCTGATTAAAAGCTATAATAAGTTGATAACATTTTATACTACTAACTTAAAAAAAGCGGCACCACATGACGTTCATATAAATTCTCTGTCACGTTTTTAGCTACAATGTCTTTATATTTCTTCAGTGCGGCATAATAGCGGTCGCCGTTCTCGCCGGCCACTTTGTAAGCTACGTGCAGCATTTGTCTGAAATCGGGGTTAAAGTCAGGGTGCTTTTGGTTATGGCGCAACGAGTTGGCAAATTTTTCGCCGCTCCAGCCTTTCACCTCATCCGCACCCGGCAAACGGCTTTCCTGTACGTCAATTACCGTGGCGTAGGGCACACAAAGCTCATCAAAACGGCCAAGGGCGTTGATGTAGATTTCTTTGGCTAACTCTAAAGCCTCATTACCGGCTTCGGCCAGGCCAATCATCTCCTCCAGCCATGTAGTGCCGGCAGTTTTTAGGTGGATACCCACATCGTGCTTTTTCATCAACTCATTGATGGGTTGATAAATCGAAAACTTGTCGCTCCCGGAATGCACGCTCAATTTCAGGTTATCGGGCAGGCCAAATTCTTTAATGGCTTGCCTGATTACCAGAATATCTTCTTCAAACTCTTTGGCAAACTGCTGGATGTTACCTACGTAATCAACACCTTTATTAAAACGCCCGGTAAATTTAGGAGCAATGGTTTGCGCCTTAATTTCAAAGTCGGCCAGTGCGCTCAGGATAAAGAACAATTCTACCGGTGTTTGCGGGTCGTTCACCTCATCCATCGATACTTCGGCAATAAAGTTATCCTCACCTTTTACCGAGGCGATATGCTTGTACAGTTTACCAGCCTCTATGGCGGCCAGCAAAAACTTATTAGCTACATCGTGCAGCATGGCTTCGGTAATTTCAAACTGCTGCGCTATGCCGGGGATAGATAAGCTGCCGATGTATTTTTTACGGCGCTCAACAAAAGCTTCAATTTCTTCTTCAGGTGCCGGCTTGCCAATGTAATCGGCGACATCTAAGGTAAAAAAGTCTGAGCTTTCAATAAAGCCGTCAACGGTAGCCAGAGTAATGTGATCGGCATCTACACGGTATGAGTCGGCCCAGCCCAATGCTTTTACTGCAGCATCAGCTTCGGCGCGTAATTCGGATGGCTCGGTTTTAACAGTTTTATGTTCGCGGTTTGATTTATTCCAGACGGGGGTAATATTTACAGCCTGGTCTTTAGCTTTCAGAATTGCTTTAAGCTGAGCTTCGCCCTGGTGTGCAAAACGGTCGCCCATACCGAAGGAAAATTTTTCGATTTTCATAGTGTGAAAGGAGTTTACTTTTTGGTTTTAAGGGAATTAAAATATGGAGAACGGCAACAAATTACACAGAAGAATCAACACTTTTTTAAAATAAAGGCAATAAAAGTTAATAATTTATCAAAATCCGTTTTGCAATCGATTGATATTTTGTTAACAAAAAACAACTATTAAAAGTATCGTTGACAAAACAAAAAAGGAGAAGCCTTTCGACCTCTCCTTTCACAACATAAACTTATAAATAAAACTAAAGGGCTCTTTTGTGCTATTGCCAGCCGCCTCCAAGCGCCTGGTAAGCATTAATGCGGGCATTAATTTGCTGCTTTTTGGTTTCTACCAACTCAAACTTCGCCTCTAATGCATCCCGCTGGGTCAACAATACTTCCATATAATCTGCCCGGGTTGATTTGAACAAATCGTTAGAAATATTGATAGATTGCGACAGCTTTTGCACCTGCTGCGATTTTAATTCGTAGCTTTTTTCGAGGTTGCCAATGTTAGATAACTGGTTAGCCACCTCCATATAAGCGTTCAGGATGGTTCGCTCATAATTAAATACCGCCTGTATTTGTTTAGCGTTAGCCGTACCATAAACCGATTTGATGGCGTTCCTGTTCACCAAAGGCGCTACCAGGTCTCCTCCTATTGAGTACAGTAAAGACTCAGGCGTACGCAACAGGTAAGACGGGTTGAATGCTTGGTAACCAATAGCGGCGGATATACCTAACGATGGATAAAACTGCGCCTTAGCTACCTTTACATCCAACTTTGAAGCTGCCAAATCTAACTCGCTCCTGCGGATATCCGGACGGTTGGCCAGCAACTGCGATGGTAAACCGGCTTTGATGTCGGCCAGTGGCAAATTGTCAAACGAATGAAAATCGCGCTGAATGTGTTGCGGGTAGCGGCCTAACAAAAAGTTAATCCGGTTTTCGGTTTCGGTGATTTTTTGCTGAATGCCATATTGCAAGCTTTTCGTGCTTAACACCTGCGCCTCAAACCGACGAACAGCTAGTTCGGTAACCCGGGTAGCCTCCTTTTGTATCCTTACAATTTTGAGGGCATTGGTCTGGATGTCAATATTCTTTTTAACGATGTCCAGCTGATTATCCAAAGCCAGCAATTCGTAATATGAATCGGCAATTTCGGCAATCAAATTGGTCACCATAAAGTTCCGGCCCTCAACACTCGACAGGTACCTCGTTACCGCTGCCTTTTTAGCGTTGCGCAATTTGTGCCAAATGTCAACTTCCCACGTAGCGTATGCTGCCAGCAGGTAATTGGGCAGCGGGTCGGGCATTTCCTTTCCGGGTTTAATCTCGGTAGTAGCCTCCATCGCACCGCGACTAGTATATCTTGCCACCTTGTCTAAGTCGGCACCTGCTTTTACGCCAATAAAAGGCAGGTATTCACCTTTACGAGCCTGAATTTCGTTTTTACCGATTTGGATTTCCTGCAAGGTGATGTTCAACTCCTGATTGTTCTTCAGCGCAGTATCAATCAGGTTGTTCAAATTCGGGTCGTTAAAAAACGTATTCCAGGTTACTTTAGCCGTGTTGGTGCTATCGGTTGCCGCATCAGCAGTGTAGCTTGCCGGTACAGCCTTGTTTTCGGTACGCTGAACCATTGTAGGTATTTTACAGGCACTGTATACTACCGACAAGCAAGCAATTCCTATATATTTATTTATCTTACTCTTATTCATTGTGATTAGCATTCTCGGTTACTAAGCTTTCTTCTTTGGCTTTAAAAAACCAAAGCTTTCTTTTCTTCTTTTTGGTGTGGGTAAAATCTTCCGACAGCGGCACCTGGTCTTCATCCTGAATCAGTTTACGACCGGCAGCCAGCGACCCGAAGATGTAGTACAGACCCGGCACAATGATTACACCGAATATGGTACCCAACAACATACCGCCTGCCGATGCAGCACCAATGGTACGGTTACCCAAAGCACCCGGCCCGGTAGCAAATAACATCGGTATTAAACCCGCTACGAACGCAAATGAAGTCATCAAAATTGGACGGAAACGCACCTTGGCACCTTCAATGGCTGCCTCTAAAACGGTAGCTCCCTGCTGGTGCTTTTGCGCCGCAAACTCCACAATTAGTACCGCGTTTTTACCTAACAAGCCAACAAGCATTACCAAACCTACCTGTGCATAGATATCGTTTGATAGGCCCATTACCTTTAACAGGAAGAAAGCGCCGAACACCCCGGTAGGCAACGATAAGATAACCGCCAATGGGATAATAAAGCTTTCGTACTGAGCCGCTAACACGAAGTACACGAACACCAATACCACAAGGAAGATGTAAACCGCCTCGTTACCACGGCCCACCTCATCTTTAGATAAACCAATCCAGTCGATATCGTACCCGCGCGGCAATGTTTCTTTAGCAACCTGCTGTATTACCTTGATGGCCTCGCCGCTGCTGTAACCCGGAGCCGGAGCACCGTTGATAGCCGAGGCGGTGTACATGTTAAAACGGGTAATCTCGTTCAGGCCCTGCTTCTTCTTAATTTTCATGAAGGCAGAATAAGGTACCATCTCGTCGCGGTTGTTTTTCACATACAGTTTCAATAAGTCTTCAGGCAATGCACGATACTCTGGTGACGACTGTACATAAACTTTAAAGAAGTTACCAAACCGGATAAAGCCCTGCTCGTAAGTGCTACCAATCAGGATAGACAGGTTGTTCATGGCCTTACTGATAGTTACCCCTTTTTGCATAGCCGCTTTGTTGTCAATCTCCAGCTCGTATTGCGGATAATTGGCCGCAAAAAAGGTAAACAGACCGGTCAACTCTTTTCGTTTTTTAAGGGCAGCCATAAACTCATCGTTTACCTTGCCAAAGCTTTTGTAATCGCCGGAGTTAGTCTGGTCGAGCAAACGCAGCGAGAAACCACCTGCAGCACCATAACCCGGTACAGCCGGCGGTTCGAAGAACTCGATGGTAGCTCCTGGTATTACGCGGGCTTTTTCTTCCAGTTCCTGCACAATCTCGTTAGCCGAATGCTTACGTTCAGACCAGTCTTTTAAGTTAATTAGACAAGTGCCTGCGTTTGAACCACGGCCCTCAGTTAACACTTCATAACCTGCCAACGCTGATACCGATGCCACACCATCAACTTTCTCGGCTATTTTTTGAAGCTGACGAGCAATGTCGTTAGTTCTTTCGAGCGTTGAACCCGGAGGCGTTTGGATAATGGCGTATACCTGGCCCTGGTCTTCGTTAGGGATAAAGCCGGTTGGCAGCGAGTTAGACGTAAACCAGATGCCCGCACAAAATGCAATCAGCATGGTAAAAGTTACCACCCGTCGGCTGGCAATGCTTCTGAGCAAGCCGGTATAGCGGCCGGTAACCCGGTCAAACCAGCGGTTAAATCCATCCAGTCCTCGGTCAACAATAGTTTTCTTTTGTGGCTGGCCATGGTGGTTTTTCAGAATCATGGCACACAGTACCGGAGTTAAGGTAAGCGCCACAAAACCCGAAATTACAATGGACGTCGCCATAGTGATGGAGAACTGCCGGTAAAAAATACCCACCGGACCGCTCATAAAGGCCACCGGCACAAACACCGCCGTCATCAAGAAGGTGATGGCAATAATGGCCCCGCTGATTTCCTGCAACACTTCTTTAGTCGCTTTAAAAGGCGATAGATGGTCTTCGGCCATTTTGGTGTGCACGGCCTCGACGACGACGATTGCGTTGTCCACCACAATACCGATAGCCAGTACCAACGCAAACAAGGTTATCAGGTTGATGGTCAACCCAAACAGCTGCATAAAAAAGAATGCGCCCACCAATGATACCGGAACCGCCAACGTCGGGATAAGCGTTGAACGCCAGTCGCCCAAGAACACGAACACCACAATAGCCACTAGGATAAACGCCTCTACCAGTGTGTGGATTACTTTTTCCATAGATGCATCCAGAAAGCTGGATACGTCATAGCTAATCTGGTAGTCCATGCCCGGCGCAAAAGAACGGGCCTTGATTTCTTCCAGCTTGGCTTTCACTTCTTTAATTACATCACTGGCGTTACTGCCATAGGTTTGTTTAAGGGTGATAGCCGCAGATGGGTGACCGTCCATGTTTGAGTAGATGTCATAAAACTCACTACCTAACTCTACATCGGCCACGTCTTTTAGATACAGGATTTCGCCGTTTTTATCAGCCCGGATAATTACGTTTTTATATTGCTCGGGCTTGTCGTAACGGCCGGCATACGTCAATACATATTCTAATGACTGTGAGCGTTTACCGGTACTTTGTCCTAAACGGCCAGGCGAACCAATGATACTTTGCTGAGCTAAAGCCTCCATCACCTCATCGGTTGATACGTTGTAGGCGCGCATACGGTCGGGCTTAAGCCAGATACGCATAGCATACTGGCGACTACCCAATATTTTAGCGCTACCTACACCTTTAAGACGACTTAACTCGGGTATAATGTTTACCCCGGCAAAGTTGTACAAAAAATTTTCGTTGGCTTTAGGATCTTTACTGTAAAGGTTAACATACATCAGCATGTTAGGCGAGGTATAGCTCACCACCAAACCTTCGCGTTGTACCAGTTCGGGTAAACGGTTGGTTACCTGCTCAATGCGGTTTTTTACGTTTACTACGGCCTGGTTGGGGTCGGTTCCTAAATCAAATACGGCCTGTATGGTGGCCTCACCCGCACTGGTAGCATCGGAGGTCATGTATTTCATGCCCGGAGCGCCGTTGATGGCTTTCTCCATCGGGATGAGTACGGAGTTCACTAATACGTCGGCACTGGCGCCCGGGTAGGCAACGTTTACCACCACCATCGGAGGCGCGATAGACGGGAACTGCGAAACCGGAAGGGTTTCGATGGCCAGCACCCCCATAAATATGATGACCAGCGACAGTACTATTGCCAGCACCGGTCTTTGCATAAATTTATTAAACATGGTTGTTTAGATTTAAGCTGGTAGATTATTCTGACGGTAATCTTAACTGACCAAGCACCGATTTCATGTTTTCGAACTCGTAGGTGATTTTGTCGTTGTTGGTTACCTTTTTCAGGCCTTCCAGCAAAATTTTGTCATTAGGAGACAAGCCGGCAGTTATTTCGTACAAATCGTTCATGTCGGCACCGATGGTAATTTCGCGGGCCTGCACACGGCTGTTTTTGTCAACCACGTATACATACTTTTTCTCCAGCACCTCAAACGTTGCCTTTTGCGGGATAAGCAATGCCTGTTTTAACGGAACAATCATTTGCACGTTACCAGTTTCGCCGTGGCGTAACAGGCCTTGCGGGTTAGGGAAAGTAGCACGAAACGGAATGTTACCGGTTTCGTTATCAAAGTCGGCTTCGATGGTTTCAACTACGCCCGGGTACGGGAACAGTTTATGGTTAGCCATCAGCAATCTCACTTCAGGCTTCTCTTTTTTATTCTCGGTTTTGTAATCCAGGTACTCAGCCTCGGGCACGTTAAAATAAACCCACATTTTACTGTTATCGGCTAAGGTGGTCATCAGGTCGCCTTCTTCAATTAAGCTACCAGGACGAACCTGCAAACGGTCGATATAACCATCGAAAGGTGCGGTGATAGAAAGAAAGCGCAGGTGAGTTTGGCTTAAGGATAACTCGGCTTTGGCTTTGTTTAACTTAGCTTTAGCCATGGCCAACTCGTTAGGTGCAACAATGTTACTGTCTCTCAGCTTCTTGGTATTTTGATATTCAATTTGCGCCAAGTTAACTTCGGCTTGTGTTTTCTGCATTTCGGCGCCTAACACTTTAGGCATAATCTGAAACAGCAGCTGGCCCTTTTTTACAAACTGGCCTTCGTCTACATAACTCTTCTCGAGGTAGCCGCGCTCCTGGGCTCTGATTTCAATGTGACGGATGGAACGGATTTGGCCAACATACTCGTTGACTACGGTGGTGTCCATTTTTAACGGACTGGTAACTAAAAGTTTAGCTTCGGCTTCTTTTTGTTCTTTTTGTTGTTTACAGCTTGTATGTAGCAATAAGGCACACAAACTCATAAACACGAATGGTACTTTCATGACAGTTTGGGAAATTTAATTAGGATTTTGAAATTGTTTTTAACGAGGGTTATGTTCGGGAAATACGGGATGCCGTTTCGTGACAACACATGGACATGGCGTATTTCAAAAAAAACAACACATAGAGAATTGACCGGCTATAAATTAATATGCCGATGAAAAGAGCAGAATCAGATTCTGAAGACCCGGAAAGTAATGTATAATTTTGAGGTAGGGAGTACCGAGAGAAGGCAGCGCGAAGGATAACTAAGGTTTAATGTTTTGCTTACATCATCGTACAACTGCGCCGAAAAATGCGGATTAAGAAAATCACCTTTACTTTGGATTTTGCGGTGATTAACATTTTCGTCGTTATCGTCTTCCACGTTTTCAACCAGGGAGCGGTTGCGGCTGCTTTTGTAGTTGCGAAAATATTGCAGGTCTGACCTGTTTTCGACAATACTGCTTTTTACCGTGGTGGTGCTTCTTACGGCATGCGTTACAATGAAGTGACTATCTTGCCACAAGCCGGCGTACGCCATGCTATGACCGCATAGCAGCATCACCCCAAGGGAAAGAAATAATTTAAATAACCACTTCATTCAGTGCGCAAAATAAATAAAAGATTAACGCAATGCAAAAGACGTAATTATTTTGTGGAAATGTTTCGGATTTGTAAAC
>CAJYSL010000387.1 GCA_913777515.1 uncultured Mucilaginibacter sp. | reverse complement strand
AAAGGCGACAACCCCTATCGGCATGATTGGGACTGCCCCTATTACGCAGCCAGTATGGCCGGCGCCCTGGCTGACCTGGTAAAAGCCAACCCTGCTTTTTTACTCAACGGACAAGTGGCTGAAATTCACTTGGCCATGAAATCCTTGATGCCTGATTATTACCATACTAAACTGGAACTGAAAACCCGCGCCGAAATACAACACGTGAACCGCCTTAAACGCTGGCAAAGCGGCTCGATTATGATTAACAGCTTGGCCGATGAGGTTAACGCCCAAAAGCGAATGAGCGCCTGAGGTTCAGTTTATATAAGACAAGTTTCAGCGACAGACAGACATCTATGATGATATTGGATCATCAATGAAGGTAAAAGTTTTTAATTACTGCTTAAAAGTATGGTTGATTAGCCTTGTAGTGTCACCTTTGGTATAAGCTATATTGAAATCTATATTCGAGAAGCTAAATGACAAAACGGGTATCAATTTAGAGGCCTTGCTGCTTTTAACGCCTGTAATTGCAGTAATTTCAATTCCAATGGTGCTGTTATGTTGCATTGCTGTTGTCCAGATATCAAAGCTAAATTCATCGATTGCAAACTTTAAAATATTGCTTTCGGTTATTGGGATAAGCTTGTCTTTTTTGTATGCACCACTGATATGGACCGTTAAACCAGACTATAATATTTTGATCAAATTAGTGTTACCCTACTAGGTTGTGATGGTTGCCTGTATATTTAAGTTTGAAATGACTTTTGTGAAAGCAAGCTAAGCCTGTTCAGCTCTAAAAGCAGGTTGAGCCGCTGCTAACCTTTGTTTGCGTCTGATATGCGTATAAATAACACGACTCAAGGTAAAAATCGAGCTAATTAACATGAGGAACCAATAGGTTGTGTTGGGCTTGTAAATGAAAAGCAAAGCGCTCAAAGCAAAACCAATCACTGTAACAATTAATCCAAGTTTGATACTGAATTTTGATGATTCCATAATCAAATATATAGAAAGCTTTTTTATATAAATGGCTTATTTCCTTGAAAAAATATTGCCTCAAAGTATCAAATCGCTATTCCCTCCTTACTATTCGATGCTTTTTTTACCTTTGCCCAAACCGATAAACTGAATGAGCGTACAGGCCCTGGCCCGAAAATTAAGACGTTTCCTTAAATCCGAATATTTTACCGATGCCCTTTTAATAACCTTTGCGGTAGTATTACCCGTGGTTATATTGTATTACCTGGGTTATCCTCAGGCGGCAGTTACCGTGGGCTTAGGTGCACTTAACGTGGCGCTGACCAATAGTGCAGGTACCGCTACCGACAAGCATTTTAGTGTTGTAGTTAGTATACCGGAATCCTTCGTTATCGCTTTCGTAGTTGCCACTTGCTGGCCGTTTGCCGGATGGATGGCGCTGATATTTACAATACTTATTTTTTGCAGTTCGATGCTTACGGCCTACGGGTTGCGTTTCAGTATGCTGGGCACGTCGTTTATTGGTTTAGCCATTTTTACCTGGGGTTTAAAACCGCCTGCTCCTCTCGCCTTTGCACTGTATGTAATGGCCGGAACCATCTGGTATTACTTGGTCAACTTGTTAAGCATCCGTTTATGGCCACTGCGTTCGTTAAAAAACGCGGTAACTGAATGTTTAGAGGCTACCGCAGATTTTTTAGAAGCCAAGGCGCCATTCTACAATGTAAAAACTCCGCTTAACGAAAGCTATAAAAAACTATTAGCCTTACATGTGCGTGTGAACGAGAAGCAGGAATTGGTACGCCATTTGGTTATCCGGGACAGGCAGGTCTTAGGTTCGCCCGATAAAAGCAATCAGCTTTGGCTATCAATCACAGCTACGGCTATTGACCTGTATGACCAAATTACAGCCATCCATTTTGACTATGAAACGGTGCGCGAGCATTTCCGGGTTAATGGTGTGCTCGAGTTAATTACGCAGGTAATTAAGCTACAGTCGACAGAATTACACCGTATTGCCGATGCGCTGCATCGGCATAAGGCTCCCGCTCCAAATCGTCACTATAGTGACGAACTGGAACACCTGGTGAGCAGACTTAATTACATCACCGAGCGCGAAACGCCCGAACATGCAGCAATGCTGCAACAGCTCAAACTCAACATTGAGCAAATCGACGACCATCTGCAAGCTATAAAAACGGGTGTTTTTACGCCTGACGTGTCAATTAAGTACGAAGATTTTGCACCTGCACTTAATTTGAGCTTGTCTCAGCTTAAACAGCATTTTACTTTGCATTCGCCGGTGTTGAGGTTCGCGTTACGCCTAACTATCGCATGCCTTTTCGCATTTAGCTTATCGGCCTTTTTTCAGCTCGGCAAGTACAGCTATTGGGTAATGCTTACCGTTTTGGTAATTATCAAACCGTCGTTTAATGTAACCTATCAACGCAATAAGCAGCGGCTCATTGGCAGTTTGAGTGGTATCGCTATAGGCTTTTCTTTGATGTGGGTGTTCCCGGTAGCATCTTTACAGTTGGCTATAGGTGTTGTGTTCCTGTTAGGCTTTTTCTCGTTTGGGCGTACGCACTATCTTACCGCTGTGGTGTGCATTACGGCTATGGTGGTGCTTTGTCTCAACGTTTATACCGGCCAAAATAGCCATATTGTTATCGAACGAATTTACGATACATTGATTGGTTGTTTGATTGCATTTGCCGCTTCCTACCTTTTACCAGTTTGGGAGGGCCGCAAGCTTAAATTTTATATGGGCAAGGTACTGGAGGCTAATATTAGTTACCTTGAAAAGCTGCGAGACCAGCTTAGTGGCAACCCACCCGATACTACATCCTATAAATTATCCCGTAAAGGTGTTTACGTTAACCTAGCTAATTTAGCGGCAGCGTTTGCGGCTATGCAAACTGAGCCAGGACGCCATACCACGAATGCGGAGAATGTATACCGTTTCCAGGTCTTAAGTTACAACTTGAGTTCGGTCATTACTTCGCTGTTCTCATCCGCCATGCAGTCGGCTTTGAATCGACTGAATGAAGACCAGGTGCTACTAATTAACCAAGCCATAGAAGCTTTAAAAAATACCGTTGCTGACTCCGGTTCGGTGATACCTCAATTAGCTTCATCTCCAAGATTTCAAACCAACGAAACATTAAAATCTGCCACCTCAGGTATTAATTTACTTTATCACATTAGCATGCAATTAGCCAATGCGGTGGCAGCTCAAAATCTGTCCACAAATTAACTCGATTATACATGCATATTTCATGTTATGTATGCGAAATGGTTAGTTGATCAATTAATATGTTAAAAGTGTTTTCACTGCTCGAAACAGGATAGATAAATCATAAATTAACAAATATTTATCCTTTAATTTAAACACTGTGTGTTTTAATTATTTACTGCTGTTGTAACACCTTTTTTGATTTGCATTTCGTATAATGGGATATTATTTACGCAGTTATTTGTCCTAAGGTTACAGAATTTCGTTAAGATGACACGTGCTGTAGCTTCTGTCCTGATAAAACTAAAACGCATTTAATTTAAATTGAAAAAAGTCTTGGTCTTTGGCTGGCTTGGGGTTATTCTCATTGGCATTGCCTGCTTATTTTGGTATAACGACTACGTTTACAGTTTGCCTACACCTGTTCCGGCTGGGTATGTAAAAGTTAAAACAGGCCAGCACATCAAATTGAGCAAGGCAGTAATGCCGGGAAATGGCAAACCGCTATTGCTGCATTTTTTTAATCCGGATTGCCCCTGCTCAAGGTTTAACATTAAGCACTTTAAATCGTTGGTTACTGCTTATTGCGACCGCGCCAACTTTGTAGTGGTTTTAATGAATAACAGCAAGTATACTACAACAGAGGTTAAAGAAAAATTTGATCTTAATGTACCCGTAGTTGATGACGCATCTCTGGCAACAGCCTGTGGTGTATATTCTACCCCGCAAGCTGCCGTTATTGATGCCAGAGGCAATTTGTATTATCGGGGTAATTATAACACCACCCGATACTGTACCAATACGAAAACAGAATTTGCCCGCATAGCCTTGACCTCACTGCTGAACAATCAAAACCCTGTCCGTTTTGACCGTTTAGCAGTAACCGCCTATGGATGCAGTTTACCCAAATGTACCCGATAATTGTATATCCTGTAATATAATATGCCTACGCAACAACCAGCTTTGGATTACGCATCTTACAGCGCCCAGCACCTCGCCGAGTTAAAAAAACGTTCGGACCGGTTCGCCGAGTTTTTTTTAATCGGCTATTTTTTGGTCGGACTAGTTTTGGCCAATTTTTACGATACCTGGTTGCTGGCCTTTGCAATTGGCGGCTTATCGTTATTGGCCTATTATTCGGTTAAGATTATGCTGCCTGGCTCCACGCTCTATCAACACGTATTTAGTGCTATTTTGGGTTTATTCATGGCACAATTTATTTACCAGATGCACGGTATGTTTGAGATGCATTTCTTCGCGTTCATCGGCAGTGCCATTCTCATCACCTATCAAAACTGGAAGCTGCAGTTACCGATATTAGTGGTTGTAGGTGTACACCATGCGCTATTCAGCTATCTGCAAAACTCGGGTGTTGATGGCATCTTTTTTACGCAGCTTAATTATTTTGACTTGCAAACCTTTGTGGTGCACATCCTGCTTACCACCATTATATTTTTTGTTTGCGGCTTGTGGGCATACGAGTTAAAACGGGCAAGCGAGAAGCAAATCATACAAACCGTTACCTTAAAGGAGCTGGAAAAAGAAGCGGCTTTAAACCATCAACGTAAAGAAAGTCACGAGAGGTTGGAAATGCTGAATGAGGAGCTTTTAGCGTCAAATGACCAACTTGACTTATCGCGCCGCGAGGCTGAAAAGGCTAATCAGGCAAAAAGCGTGTTTTTGGCTACCATGAGCCATGAGATACGTACACCAATGAATGGCGTGATTGGTATGTCTGCCCTGTTAGCAGAAACTGCGCTCACCGACCAGCAAAAAATGTACACCGATACCATAACCAATTGTGGCGATACCTTGCTCACGGTGATTAATAACATTTTGGATTTTTCGAAAATTGAGGCCGGTAGTATGGATCTCGAGCAGGAGGACTTCAATCTGAGATTGTGTGTGGAAGAAGTATTAGATATATTTAGCACTAAAATAGCAAATAAGGGCATCGAGATTGCCTACTACATACAAGAAGACGTTCCTCAGCAAATATCTGGCGATAAAATACGATTGCATCAGGTATTAACTAATTTGGTCGGTAATGCTATCAAGTTTACGCCCGAGGGAGAAGTGGTTGTAAGGATACGCAGGGACGAAATACAGACGAACGGTTCTTTTGCTTTATATTTTGATGTTTGCGATACCGGCATTGGCATCCCGGTTGAAAAACAGGAGCGCTTATTTAAGGCGTTTAGCCAGATTGACTCCTCAACCACCCGCAAATATGGCGGCTCCGGACTTGGCTTGGTGATTTCCGAAAAGTTGGTAAAATTAATGAGCGGCGAGATAAGCGTGAGTAGTGAGGCCGGCCGGGGTTCGGTATTTTCGTTTCACGTCAATGTTAAAGAAGGTAAAAAGGCGCCTATTCCGTACACCGTATTTGATATGTCGTCGCAGGCAGGTAAAAAAGTTTTGGTGGTAGATGACAATCTGACTAACCGGACAATATTAGAAAACCAGTTGCGTAACTGGAATTTGCTGCCCACCAGCGTATCATCTGGTGCCGAAGCATTGTTTATTTTAGCGCAGGATTCTATTTATCACCTTATTATTACTGATGCGCAAATGCCTTACATGGACGGCATACAGTTTACACGTTTGGTTAAAGAGCGGCATCCAGGCATACCGGTAATATTGCTAAGCTCCGTTGGAGATGAGCGCAAGGCCGAAAATATGCACATGTTTAATTATATACTTACTAAACCTATAAAACAGTATGCGTTAAGCAAGTATGTTTTACATAGTTTGCAAAGCGGAAAAAATATAACAACTGTTACCACAACAGACCGCAAAATACCGCAGGACTTCAGCTTACGCTACCCGCTTGACATCCTGATAGCCGAGGATAACCACATCAATCAAAAAGTGATTTCTCACATGCTACAACGCATGGGCTACCAGCCTGAAATGGCAGAGGACGGTCGAATTACCATTGAGATGGTAGATTCGGGTAAATACAATTTGGTGTTGATGGACGTGCAGATGCCCAATATAGATGGCTTAGAAGCTACCCGTATTATCCGGAAAATGCCGGTAACACAGCCAATAATTATTGCACTAACCGCTAACGCTTTAAGTGGCGACCGCGAAATATGTTTTGCAGCCGGCATGGACGACTACATTGGAAAACCGGTAAAACCCGACGAATTGATGAATAAATTGTCTCAGTGGGCCGAAACCCTGTCAAAGGTCAGAATCAATCAGCTTTTGGCGGATTCAACCGAATTGCCTGAGCCACAATAAATGAAATAGCTATCCCTATTAAACGCAAAAAGCCTGCACTTTGAATTGCAGGCTTTTTGCGTTTTGACGATGTTTTAGATTAACGAACGTCGTTTTTTACTTTATTGGCAGTGCTGCGGCCAGGTAAGTAAATTTGGAAACCAAAGTTTAACTGCAATGCGCTTTGTGCACCGGCATCACCGAAACCAGCTAAGCCTTGGTATTTTAATAAGGTTTCTAAGCCAATATTTGGAGTAACAAAATAAGCAAAACCAGGACCGAAGCCATAATCTAAACCGTTAGTGTGACCACCGCCTCTGCTAGTGTTTCTTCCACCGATACCCAGATTAGCTTCACCAAAAAAGCGACCATGGCGTAAAACTTCAACGTCTTTGCCGGTATAGTAACGGCCCAATCCACCAACTGAATAATCAACTACCGTTGCTGAGTTATGCGCAGTTTGCAGACCGAAATTTACGTAAGCTCCTAAAGCCACGTTGTCCTGAATAAACCATGCAGCTTTAGGGG
>CAJYSL010000386.1 GCA_913777515.1 uncultured Mucilaginibacter sp. | reverse complement strand
ATTTTGGACGTAAACGATATATATACGTATTACGTCCTCTTATGAAAGCATATTTATTTTTTGTTTTTTTTATAGCCGTTACTTTGCAGGTTTCTGCGCAGACTTATCGTTTATTCGGACGAATTACAGACGAGCAAAAGAACCCGGTTGCTTTTGCTTCGGTGTATATTCGTAATTCTACTTACGGTAGTACCGCCAACGAAAACGGTGATTACGAATTTATATTAAGCCCAGGCACTTACCAAGTGGTCTTCAGGTTTGTAGGTAACCTTGAGCGGGTTGAAAAGGTAACTATCACTAACCAAAACCAGGAACTGAACGTTACGTTGGCCAATGAGCCTTTTGCCCTGCAGGCCGAGGCCGGTACCGGTAACGAGCGCGACCCGGGTGTTGGCCTGATGCGCAAGGTGATTGATAAACGCGAATATTACCTGAAACAGGTAGACGAGTATTCGTGCCGGGTGTTTGTAAAAGGGGTGCAGCGTTTGGTTAGTGCACCAAAAAAACTGTTCACCAGTAATGTATCCCGAGCTTTACAGCTCGATACCAATAAAAGAGGTATTATTTACCAGTCTGAATCTATTTCGCAATACAACTTCAGAAATCCGGACTGGGTACGCGAAAAGATGATTGCCTCTAAAACTGCCGGCCAGAATACAGCATTCAGCTACAACAAAGCTTCTGATTTACAGATTGATTTTTACCAGAATAGCTTTGACATACAAGGACTGAGCGCACGTGCCTTTGTGTCGCCGTTTGCCGATAATGCCTTATCTTTTTACGATTATAAACTGTTAGGTACATCCATCAAAAGTGGGCGCCGTATTTACAAAATACAAGTAATTCCTAAACGCCATAACGAAGCGGTTTACCAGGGTAATGTTTACATTGTAGACGGCGATTGGCGTATTTACGGTGTTGATTTGTTTTTGACTAAAAAAGATGCCAATATCAACTTTGTAGACACTCTAAATATCAGCCAGCAATACATCCCGGTGCGGGATAGTATCTGGATGCCGATTTCTACCTTGTTTGATTTCAAGGGGGATGTGCTAGGCTTTAAGTTTAAGGGCTATTACCTGGCCATCTATAATAATTACAACCTCATGCCTAAGTTCCCGAAAGGATTTTTTAATGGTGAGGTGATGCGTATTGATACGCAGGCTAACGCAAAACCTGCCCGTTACTGGGCCAACAACAGACCGGTTCCGCTTACTGATTTAGAAGCATTGGATTATCAAAGAAAAGATAGCATTGCTTACATTCATAACCAGCCCAGGTATCTGGACTCGGTTAACCGGGCCGATAACCAAATAAGCTGGTTCAGTAACATTATCTTTGGTTACCAGTATTATGACCGTAAAACCAGGCAGTCGTTATACGTTTACCCGCCGTATCAAACGGTGTTTTACAACACGGTAGAGGGCTGGGGTATAAGCGCTAAGGTGCATTATATTAAAGGGTATGATAACGGTCAGTCGTTTACGGTTACGCCTAATCTTAGGTATGGTTTTGCGGCTAAGCTGTTTAGTGCCAACCTGGGCTTAACCTATAACTACGACCCGGAGTACAGGGCTACCTGGTCGGCCAGTTTTGGTACCGATGTGCTGGATTTAAACAATGCCGGTACACGCTCCCTTTTCTTTAATACCTTGAGTACTTTGCTTTACGAAAATAACTACGTAAAACTGTATCGTACCAAGTTTGGCGCAGTAGCCTGGCAGCGAGAGTTAGCCAACGGGTTATTGTTTAATGCGCAAGCTTCTTATGCCGACCGCAGGCAGCTGTATAACGTATCTTTCAACCACATTAAAGATGTGCCAGACAAAAGCTATACGGCCAACAACCCCTTAGCTATGCCGCCCCAAGTAGAGTCGCAGCTTTTTCCTACCAACCAGGCGCTTACGGTTAAGGCGTCTTTAACCTATACCATCAGGCAGCAATATGTTATCAGGCCTGACGGCAAATATTACGAGCCGTCTAAATATCCGCAAATACGTTTAAACTACCGTAAGGGTGTGAGCGGTGTGCTGGGTTCGGATGTGAATTATGATTTTGCGTCGCTGGATGTATTTGACGACCATTTGAAAGTGGGATTGATTGGATTTTCGGCCTTTAAAATTTCTGCCGGAACATTCCTCAATCATCGCAGCCTGTACTTTATGGATTATAACCACTTTTTTGGTAACCAGGGTACAGTGTTTAACCCAACCATTGGTAACTTCCATTTTTTGCCGTTTTATACCTACAGCACCGACCGGGCATTTATCGAAGCGCATTATGAGCACAACTTTGCCGGTAATTTCCTGAGCAAAATTCCGTTTGTACGCAAGCTGAAGTTAGAAGAAGTTGTAGGTGTAAACTACCTTACTCAACAGCAGCATAACTCGTATTCGGGTGTGGGTAACAATACCAATATTCAACCAGTTAAGGGCAGCTATTCTGAGTTTTACTTAGGTGTTCAGCGCTTTATATTCAGGGTTGACTACGGTTTTGCCTTTGATGGCAACCGCAAAGTTACCCAGGGTATCAGGATATTTTATGGTTTAAGATAAAAGGACCTGTCACCAAAACAGCCTGCCGTTTTTTAAGCGGCAGGCTGTTTTGTTTAAAATATGTCTGGTATGTTATCCTAAAAATACAGCGTCTTCTTTACCCTGCTCATCAAGCGAAACATACACGTGGTCTTTAAGCACGGTGGATAGTGCAATGCCTGAAAAATCGGTAGTCACCGGGAAGTTCTTGTGGTTGCGGTCAACCAATACTACGGTGCGCAGCTTTTTAAGCGGCACATCTATAAATACCCCAAAGCCGTAGGCCAGGGTTTTGCCGCTATTTAATACATCATCAACCAAAACTACCACCTTATTGCTGCAAGTGCTCAAGTCTGTATCGGTTTTAAATTGCAGCGTGCTGCTGTTTTTATCAAGCTCAATGTTAATCAATGTGCTTTTAAACGGCGCAATATTATCCAGTATTTGTTTGAGCCGGCGGGCAATAACGCTGCCCTGCGGAATGATGCCGGCCAGCACAATTTCCTGTTCCTCTAAATTATCTTCCAGTATCTGGTAAGCAATACGGTCAAGTTTTTGTTGTATTTGCTGATGGTTCAGAATTAAAAGCTTATCGGGCATGGCAGATTAGTTTTAACAGGTAGCAGGTATTGGGTTAGATGGACAGTTGATTTATTAACTTCAAAAACAGGTTGTTCAAATATATAATTATTCTCTGCCGTACGGAAAAAATACAAAGTTGGCACCTTCCGGTACAATAACAAATATGCACATAAACTCGTGCGGGTTTTTAAAGTTATCTATAAAGCGTTGCTTTAGTTCTTTTTTGATGATGCCCTTCTCTACAAACTCTTCCAGTGTTGAGGCGTGGATAGTCCAGTCGGTATTCAGGTCTTCTTTATCCAGTATCATTTCGCCGAGACTTACCTCGTGCTGGTGGGCAACAAAGATAGGATAGCCTGATAAACCTTCGACCATAATTTCAACCGCTATTTCGCGAATCGACTCGCTGTATAAACGCAGGTCGACTTCCAGGCTTTTCAGCGGGCTGTCGTTTTTTTTATTGTTATTATCGTTTAATAATTCTTCCGGATTCATGGTTGCTTTTATTTAAGCTAATTATTCGGCATTAGCCTCAGGTTGTTCTGTTACTGGCAGTGTAAACTCCGACGGGTCTTTTAGTTCCAGCAGTACCACGTTTTCTACGTGTTGTGTATGCGGAAACATATCTACCGGCTGTATCTGCGTAACGTTATATTTGTTTTTCAATACAATCAGGTCGCGGGCTTGTGTGGATGCATTGCAGCTAACGTACACA
>CAJYSL010000385.1 GCA_913777515.1 uncultured Mucilaginibacter sp. | reverse complement strand
ATGGAGCACGAAAAGTTCAGCTACCCCGAGGCGCTGAAGTTTTTGGCCAAAAAGTATGGCATCGAGGTAGAAGAACTGCAGGACAAGCCCGAAAATTCTGCAGCCGAGAATCATCGCGAGAGCTTGATGGTGGTTACCCAGTTTGCTTCCAAGTTTTTTCAGGAAGCCATGTGGGACACCGGCGAGGGTAAAAGTATTGGCCTGAGCTACTTTAAAGAGCGCGGCTTTACTACTGAAACCATCAAAAAATTTGAGTTGGGCTACTCGCCAGACCATTGGGAGGCCTTTACCTCGGCAGCCATCAACAAAGGTTACCAGCCACAGTTTCTGGAAGAAAGCGGCTTGTCGGTTAAGCGCGATAATGGTACGCTGTACGACCGTTACCGTGGGCGCGTCATGTTCCCGATACATGGTTTTACCGGCCGGGTGATTGCCTTTGGCGGGCGTACACTTAAAACCGATAAAAAAGTTCCTAAGTACGTTAACTCGCCCGAATCCGAAATTTACCATAAGTCGAACGTACTTTATGGTTTGTTTTTTGCCAAAAAGGGCATTCGTGATGAGGATAACTGCTACCTTGTAGAAGGTTATGCCGACGTGCTGTCGGTACACCAGGCGGGTATCGAAAACGTAGTGGCTTCGTCGGGTACTTCGCTAACGGTAGAGCAGATACGTCTGATTGGCCGGTTTACCAAAAACATCACCATTTTGTATGATGGCGATGCGGCGGGTATCAAGGCCTCGCTGCGTGGTTTGGATTTGATTCTGGAAGAAGGGCTCAATGTAAAGGTAGTGCTCTTTCCGGATGGGCACGACCCCGACTCGTATGTGCGCCTGGTGGGCAGCAGTGCCTTCAGGACTTACATCGACCAGAACAAAAAGGATTTTATTCTCTATAAAACCGGCATTCTGCTTAAAGAGGCCGGTAACGACCCTATACAAAGGGCCAACGTTATCCGCGAAATTGTGGAGAGCATTGCGCGTATTCCGGACTCTATCAAGGCTTCGGTTTTTATTCGAGAGTGCAGTCAGCAATTGCAGATTGATGAGCGCATATTGCTTACCGAGCTTAACAAAATGCGGCTGGCTAAAAACAAAAAAGACCAGCCCCGCCAGCCTTACGAAGAACTCCCGCCGCCAGACGAGCCCGACTTTTTTGATGAACCTGTTGCTGCCACGCCCGCAAAAGCGGTTGAAAGCAGCCCCACCCAGGAGCGCGAAATTATACGCCTGTTGCTGGTTTACGGTAACCAGATTATCAATTGGGATAATATTGCCAACACCTACATCGGTCCATTCATTATTGCCGAACTTAGCGACGTTGAGTTTGACCAGGTCGCCTGCAAAAACTTTGTAGCCATTTACAAGCAGCAACTGGAAAACGGCGTACTGCCCGACGAGCAGTTTTTTATCCATCACCCGGATAAGCAGATTGTTGACCTAACGGTAGATATGCTATCGACCAAATATACCCTGAGCGAAAACTGGTATAACATGCACAAGATTTTTGTGCACGAAGAGCAGATGAACATGAAGGCCGTGATACTGGGCGCCATTTTTCACCTCAAAAAACAAAAGGTGGGTAAAATACTGGAGCAGCTACGTGTTGATTTAAAAAATGCTCAAAACCCTACCGACCAGGATATCATCATGACGCAGTACATGCAGATGAAGAAAATTGAAAAACATATTGTAGATTACCTGGGTTCGGTTATCATCAAGTAATGGCTGTTCACAATGATTTAGGTCGGCGCGGAGAAGCTTTGGCAAAAGCACATCTTGAGGCGGCCGGTTACGAAATACTGGATGAAAACTGGACTTTCGGAAAAGCTGAGGTAGATTTAATTGCTTATAAAGACCGGGTGATTATATTTACCGAAGTAAAAACCCGTACCGATAACGGCTTTGGCGAACCGCAGGATTTCGTAGACGACCGCAAACAAAAGTTATTAGCCACCGCTGCCGACGAGTATATTTATTTGATGAATCACCAGGGCGAAATACGTTTTGACATCATCGCTATACAATTTGCCCGGCAAGGTTCGTACGTAATTAACCATATTGAAGACGCTTTTTGGCCACAAGGCTGACCAAAATAACCAATAAATGAAATATAGACATTTTTTATACCTGGCCGCGGGCCTGATAACTGTTTCCGGGTGTGGTACTAAAAACCAGTCGGTTAACATTAATATAAGCCCGGATGCAGGTACAAACTACAAGAAGGGCGAAAAGGTAGAAATAAAGCTTGATTTGCCTGCCGACTATAAAGCCGACTCGGTGGTGTACCTGCTCGATTCGGCACGGATAGATACTAAAAAGGATGCATCGTCACTAAGTTTGGCTACAGATGCTTATACGCTGGGCACTAAATTAATTACCGCTAAGGTTTATAGCGGCGGCCAGGAGCAGGAGGTAAGTACCAACATCAATATCTTGGCGGCTAAAACGCCGGAGTTGATGAGCTTTGAGGTAGAAAAGGTTTTTCCGCATGATACGTCGTCGTTTACCGAAGGATTGGAGTATCACGATGGCATATTGTACGAAAGCGATGGCGGGTATTGTAAAGACGGACAAAAGTCGAGTTTGCGCAAGGTTGACATTGCTACCGGTAAGGTGATACAAAAGGCAGATAACGATTGTAATACCTTTGCTGAGGGCATTACCGTGATAGATAACAAAGTGATACAGCTTACCTATCATGAACGGGTAGGGTATGTGTACGATAAAAATACCTTAAAGTTGATCTCTAAGTTTAACTACATGCAGGGCGAAGAAGGCTGGGGCTTAACCAATGATGGTAAATACTTGTACACTACCACTACCGGTACCAACCAGGTATTTGTGATGGATAAAGACAATTACCGCACCGTGCGCGAGATTGATGTATACGATGACAAAGGCCCGGTTAATAACCTGAACGAGCTGGAATATATTGACGGCATGCTGTATGCCAACATCTGGGAGATGGATGATATTGTAGTGATTGACCCTAAAACCGGAGCCGTAGTACAGCGGATTGACCTGAGTACCCTGTATCCCAAAGCACAACGCCAAAAAGATGGTGCCGATGTATTAAATGGTATTGCCTGGGATACTGCCGGCAAACGCTTGTTTGTAACCGGCAAAGACTGGTCAAAGCTATATCAGATTAAAATTGTGAAGCCGAAAGCTTAACTGCTTTTTTATTAAAAATGCCCGGTGTGTAAATACGCCGGGCACTTTTTTTTGTATCGGTAATCTAATTTTTTATAAAACTGCATCGTAGCTAAATAACAGGGCCTACTTCGTTTGTTGGCTCCCATCGGTCAAGGTAGCCATCTACAAAGTATAACCAATAACTTGGTCCGCCTTGATATAGTAGCACCTCCATAATCTTGTTGCTCCCAGGAAGTCTTTTAGAAGCTATTATTCCGTAAGGCTTTTTTGCGAGTGCCTTTTGTACCTCATCTTTGCTCATGCCAATTTTAAGTGAGTTTGTTTTTACGTAAGCTACACAGGATGTTAAAAGAGAAAACAAAGCTGCGACAAATAGCAATTTTAAGTTGATACGTTTCATATTAGGTTGAATTGGTTTAACTGTAGGATTTGTGCAAACGGCTTAGGTTTAATCAACCACATATATGTTACAAAAAAAGAGGCTGTATCATTAGTCGATTTTTCAGAAAGGCTGCAAAATTTAATTTTGCCTACCCCTTAACCAAGACAAAAAAGGGTGATTTTCGAATAGAAAATCACCCTTTTTTGTCTCAAAGTGCTTCGTTATTTTCGGAAACCAAATTAAATTCCGAGAGCGAGGTTGTGTTTTTATTTATGATATAGCCTCTTTGCATATCTGTTTCTAAGAATTAACGATTTACCGCCACTCTTTATATTGGTTTATCAACCCATTGGTGGATGAATCGTGTGTGGTTACATCGTCATTAGTACGAAGCTCAGGCAGGATTTTACCGGCCAGTTGCTTGCCTAATTCAACACCCCACTGGTCAAAGCTGTAAATGTTCCAGATAATACCCTGTACAAATATCTTATGCTCGTACATGGCAATCAGTGAGCCTAAACTGCGTGGCGTAATCTTTTTCAGTAAAATAGAGTTTGTCGGGCGGTTGCCTTCAAAAACTTTAAAAGGAGCCAGCTTTTCAATCTCTTCTTCGCTTTTACCTGAAGCTTTTAGTTCGGCTACTACCTCATCATAGCTTTTGCCATTCATCAAAGCTTCGGTTTGGGCAAAAAAGTTTGATAATAGTAGGGTATGATGCTCGCCAATTGGGTTATGCGTTTGTGCCGGTGCAATAAAATCGCACGGAATCAATTTAGTACCCTGATGAATCAGCTGGTAAAAAGCGTGCTGACCGTTGGTGCCCGGTTCGCCCCAAATGATAGGTCCGGTTTGGTAATCCACCACCTCGCCGTTGCGGTCAACATACTTACCATTGCTTTCCATATCGCCCTGTTGAAAGTAAGCCGCAAAACGGTGTAGGTACTGGTCGTAAGGTAAAATGGCCTGGCTTTGGGCGCCAAAAAAATTATTGTACCAAATGCCTAACAGCGCCGCAATTACTGGTATATTCTGCTCCAGTTCCGTTTCTCTGAAATGGTTATCCATCGCGTGTGCACCGCCTAACAGGGCCTCAAAGTTATCAAAGCCTACACCTAAAGCTATCGAAAGGCCGATGGCGCTCCATAATGAGTAACGGCCGCCAACCCAATCCCAAAAACCAAACATGTTTTGGGTGTCAATACCAAATTTTTCAACTGCTGACGCATTGGTAGACAGCGCCGCAAAATGCTTGGCAATGTCTGCTTCGGCTGCACCAGCCTTTAAAAACCATTCGCGGGCCGTGTTGGCGTTGGCCATGGTTTCTTGCGTAGTAAAGGTTTTAGAGGCAATTAAGAACAGCGTAGTTTCGGCATTCAGTTCTTTCAACGTTTCGGCAATGTGCGTTCCGTCAACGTTAGATACAAAGTGCAGGTTTAAACGGGTTTTGTAAGCCTTAAGCGCTTCGGTAACCATTACCGGGCCTAAGTCTGAGCCGCCAATACCAATGTTTACTACGTCGGTAATTTCTTTGCCGGTATAACCTTTCCAGCTGCCATCAATTACTTGCTGGCTAAAGGTTTTCATGTGTTGCAGTACCGCATTTACCTCAGGCATTACATCTTTACCGTCAACCATTACAGGGGTATTGCTTTGGTTGCGCAGAGCAGTGTGTAGCACCGGCCGGTTCTCGGTTACGTTGATGGCTTCGCCATTAAACATGGCCGCTATTGCATCATTTAGCCTACACTCGCGGGCTAACTGTATTAATAAAGCTATACCTTTTTCGTCAATCCGGTTTTTAGAGTAATCGAACAGCAAATCCTCAAAGTAGACAGAAAACTTGCTAAAACGATTTGAATCTGAGACAAAAAGGTCTTTGATGTCAATATTTGTCTCGTTAAAGTAATCCGATAAATATTGGTAGGCCTGGGTGGTTGTGAAGTCAATGTTTGGCAGCATAATTGATAGATTAATTTCTCAAAAGTAAATTTTATTAATTGCTTTTATCCGGCCGAAAGATATTAAATAATACCGGGCTTAACGTTAAAAATACACTGTAATCTTAGTGTTTTTGATACACTATCAAATTAACATTTTGCTAAGTTTTTTCATTATTTATTTTGAAAAATGTAATTATTATTTATTATATTTGGTTTGTTGACAATTTAATAGCTGAAACGTCGTTATATTATTAATCTGCTAAAACAAAAAATTAAAGCCATGTTTGAGAAACTATTTCTGCTTGTTAAAAATAACGCCGGTATGGCTGTTATGAACAATCCGGTAATTCCTGCCGGTTCTCGTGAAGCTGTTTTAACTGAAGCTTCAAGTTCTATTATTGAGGTATTGAAAAACCAGATGGAAAGCGGCCGTATCAGTGATTTGGTCAAGTACTTTAAGTTTTCGGGTACGTATAATGAATCTTTGGTTACTACCATCATCAACAGATTTGCAAGCAAGCTGAACAAGTTTTATAGCATCGATATGGCATCCGCCCAGGCTACGGCTACTGCACTTATACCAAATGTGATGAAACAATTGGTGCAGTTAAGCAACAGCAAGCAAACCCAGGAGTTTGCTTTGGGTACCATGCTATCAAAATTAAACGGAAACCAAGCCGATTTAAACGGACTGGTTGATAAGCTGATGGTTGCTTAAGCCCCATTTGCAGAGATAATAGTTGAAACGAGGCTGTCTCAAAAGGACAGTCTCTTTTTTTTGAAGCTATTTTTGCATAATTTAAAGGTATGGGAGGCAAGGTAGTCTTTAAGGAATATAACCCTGACCAGTTGACGTTTTTACCGTATAAGCTGGAGAATTTAGTACCGCAGGGCCATCC
>CAJYSL010000384.1 GCA_913777515.1 uncultured Mucilaginibacter sp. | reverse complement strand
TACCACGTTTTCTACGTGTTGTGTATGCGGAAACATATCTACCGGCTGTATCTGCGTAACGTTATATTTGTTTTTCAATACAATCAGGTCGCGGGCTTGTGTGGATGCATTGCAGCTAACGTACACAATTTTTGGGGCTTCAATCTCCATTAAGCGCTCCACCACATCGGCGTGCATGCCGGCGCGAGGCGGGTCGGTAATAATAACGTCGGGCTTGCCATGCTGGTTAACAAAATCGGCGTTAAGCACGTCTTTCATATCACCGGCATAAAATTTTGTGTTGTTAATGTTATTGATGGTTGAGTTTACCTTGGCATCTTCAATAGCCTGAGGTACATACTCAACACCAATCACCTCACGCACGTGGGCGGCCACAAAGTTGGCAATGGTACCGGCACCGGTATATAAATCGTATATCAGCTCGGTACCTTTAAAGCCGGCAAAATCGCGGGCAATTTCGTACAGACGTTGTGCCTGGATAGCGTTAGTTTGGTAAAATGATTTGGGCCCTATTCTGAACTGAATATCATTCATCCGCTCATGAATGTACTCGGGGCCTTTCCAGGCCACCACCTCTTGGTCAAAAATGGTATCGTTCTTTTTTTGGTTGTGGATATATAGTAATGAGGTAATCTGCGGAAACTCCTGCTCAACGTACCCCATCAGGTTGTTGACCTCATCTTCGGTAGCATAAGCAAATACCACAATCACCATCAACTCGCCGGTAGACGACGTGCGGATAATCAGGTTGCGCAGTGTCCCGGTGTGTGCTTTGATATCGTAAAAACTCATCTGATGCTCGTGGGCATAGTCGCGAATTTTTAAACGGATATCGTTAGATGGGTCGGCTTGCAGGTAACAGTGGTTGATGTCCAGTATTTTATCAAACCGGCCCGGAATGTGAAAGCCCAATGCGCTCATTTCAACCGGGTCGTCCGTCCGGTTTTCACCATCATTCAGCCAGCGTTTGTTGCTAAAAGTATATTCGAGTTTGTTGCGATAGTAACGGTCGGCAGGAGAGGGTACGATGGGCAGTGTGTGCGAAACATCCACTTTAGCCAGTCGGCTTAAAGCATCAGTAACTGCTTTCTGTTTAAATTGTAACTGAGCTTCGTAAGTCATGTGCTGCCACTTACAGCCGCCGCAGGTGCCAAAGTGCTCGCAAAAAGGCTCGGTACGATGCTCAGAAGTCTGTTTAAGGCCAATAATCTTGGCTTCGCCAAAATTTTTCTTTTTGCGGTAAACTTCTACATCTACCACATCGCCGGGTACGGCTTTTTCAATAAACAGCACAAAATCTTCGGCTTTGCCTACACCTTTGCCTTCTTCGGCTATGTCAATTACAGTTACGTTTTCGAACTGCTTGTTGGGAGCACCTTTTCTCATCAGGCTGCAAAGTTAAGCAATAGCCTGTTGTATACCTTAAGGCATAGCAAATTTAGCCTGGTAAATACAATCAGGCAATTTTGATTTCGCCTAAATGGTCTACTACCGTTTCAGAGAGGTGGTCTGTAGTGTTAGCTTTTGAAGCGGGGGTGGCAAACCAGTTCATTACAGCAGGCCAAAAATCGGCAGTGTTGGCAGCTACAGGCTCAAATTGCTCATCAATCAGGTCTGAAAATTCAATTATTTCGCGGCTCATAGGATTACTGTTTAGCGGTATAAACAAATATAATCACTATTTATACCAAAAACCAAATTGGTATAGCGAATAATTAAAAATTTAATGTGCCGCTAACATAGAAAGTAACAACCTTAACCAAATTACTTTTTTTGCTGCTGAATGAGTTGTTCCAGGGCCGCTAAATGTTCCTGGAAAGCTTTGCGCCCCTTGGCAGATGCCTGGTAGTTGGTGTTGGGTTTACGACCAATAAAGCTTTTTTGAATAGTAATATATTCTTCTTTTTCGAGCGCTTTAAGGTTAGACGCCAGGTTGCCGTCGGTTACTTCCAGCAGTTCTTTGAGCGAGGTAAAGTCATAGTTTTCGTTTACCATAAGCACACTCATAATTTGCAGCCTTACCCTGTTCTCAAAGGCTTTATCCAGTTTGTTAAAATCAACTTTCACCCGTCGTACTTAGAATACAATAAGGTACCATAAATAATATGCAACGCCCCAAAGCCCAGCGCCCAGAATAACAGGCCGTAACCCGGAAAAATGGCTGCAATAATACCAAGTGCAATTTCGCAAAGCCCGAGATACCTTATATCGGTATAAGTATATGCACTAGCGGCCACTAAAGCCAAGCCATAAAACGCCAGGCAGGCAGGCGAAACAATGCCGATATAGCCGCGGGTAATCATAATTAAAATAAATGTAGCGCCGGTAAGTAACGGAATGCACATCTGGAAAACAAGCGTTTTGCTGGATTTACCCCACAAAACCTGTCCCTGCTTTTTAGCTTTGCGACGGGTTAGCATATATACGGTAACCAATGAGGCTGTTAAAACGCTGATTGCTATAAAAAATAGCTGGGCTACAATGGGCGTAAATAAAATCACCGACGTGTCGGCCATGGTGTAATGGTCGCCTTTATCGTAATCGCGATAGCCCGAAAGACTGAACGGCTGATAAATAACGGCGTAGGCCAAAGCTGCCCCAATCAGGGCATAAATACCGCACATTACGCCTGATAGACCGCTCAGGGATAAAAACCTGGACGAGCGCTCCATCATGTTGCGTATGGATGCTAAATCTTCGTGTAGTTTAGTTTCTTCCACAAAAGTACTTTTTGTTTCAAAGCAACTAAAATTTTATAATAATTGCAAGTAGTAAAGCAGCTTTGATGAGCTAAAGATAGAAGTTTATGGTAGATGCAGGCTGCAAACTGCTGTAAATAAAAATAACCCACAAACCGGAATAAAATACATCCGGCTTATGGGTTAATATGATGATTTAATGTAGGGCTTAGTTAATTAAACCAGTGACAAATTTGTCGTAGTAAGCAACGCCTGCCAGCAACAGAGTCAAAAGCAACATAGCCCACAAATAGTAATTATTTTGTTGGCCTTTAGGTTGCAGGTTTCTTGAGCTAAGTTCGTTCGATAGGGCTTTCATAGTAGTAGATTATTAAAGTGTTAAGTAAACCTCTTTTTTTATGCAATTTAGGCAAAAAAAATAATTCACAAATAATAAATTTATACTTATCGAAGATTTGTAAATTTTTCAAAAGCCTAAGTGCATGCAAATGAAATAGTTAAAATGAGGTTAACAAATACCCTGATAATTGCAGTTTTATTAATGTGAGTGATTAAGTTATTTTTAGCACTTATCAATTTAATATCCTTTAAGACAGCCCTACGTTGCAGAAAACGTCATTTTTTAAATCGAACAGCCAAATTGTTTATAATTCAATTTATAAAAGTTACCGCCTGCCAATCCTCTGAATTTGTTGAAGATGTATTAGTTGCTGAGACTAAATCATGCTAAAACAGTGGGCTTTATTAAGCTATTTACCACCAACAAGTGTAATGGCCATCAGGCCCACCATCACATCATTAGCTACGGTATTTAGTTCGATACTTTTTAGTTTTTTAGACGGATTAAGGCACATGTCCAGTATGGTGGCGGCACCACCGTCAATCGCTTTATTGGTGTAGCCCTTAATAGTAGTGTATTCTTTGCTGGTTATTGAGGTATTGCCTGTTTTTAGGTAAACCCTCAATGGCTTATTAGGGCCGGGGTTAAAGGCAAAACCGTCATCATCGTAATCCTGCTCAATGGGGCACCAGTTTTCAGGGTTTTTAAGGGGCAACACTTCTTTAGTGCCATCCTCATAAGTCACTGTAATTTGAGCGTTAGTTAAGCGGCTTTGCATCGGGTTAGTAGAGCCGGCCATCAATAGGTAGGCATGCGATGCCGTGCCGCTTAAGGGTATTTGAATGCGGCGCGGATAGTTATCCCATTGCGAAGTAAATGCAATGTTTTTGCCTGCGCTGCCGGGTGTTGCAAACGCAATATGCTGCGGCGTTTCAAACAGGTTTTGCGTTCCGGCAGATTTGCGTAAACCGCTGTCGTCAATATTAGCCGTGGTAAGCGGATAGCACCAGTTACCTATGCCCTGGGTAGGTAGCTGCAGAGTTACGCTCTGCGGCCTGGGCGAAAGATACTGGTTGGTAAATATGTGCTTAACGTCATCGTTAAAATAGGCTCTCATATCAACCATGCGCATGTTTTCAGGTTTTGAGGTGCTGATGTTCCAGTTAATGATGGTAGTATCCAGTACCCTATTTTGATATTTAATACGAACGTGATTGCTGCCCGCAATGAGGTGTTTAGCATCGATATTAAAAGGCATACTTTGAAGCTTATCGTGAAGCTGAACTATTTGTTCAAACGGCTTATTGCTTTCTGGGTTAATTTGCACGGTAGCTGTACCGTTGTAAGCTAAATTGTGAAGCGCAAATTGTAAGCGGTCGTTGTCTTCCCGGTCTGCGAATTGAATCGCTAATGGATGGGCATCAATTTGCATATTAACGGGTTGCCACCAACTCAAGGCTCCCTGTTTCAATTGTACAAAAAACGTATGACTTCCTTGAGCCGGCTTTACCTTGAAGTTAAGTTTGCCACCGATTATTTTGCTTTGCTCTAAAACAGCTTGCGGGTCGTTAACTGCAACAGCGCTTGCTTTACCAAACGTTTGCTGATAATCTATACCCGCTACAAAATCAGTGGGTAATTTCACAGGTTCCGGTTTTTCGTTACTCCACTGGATGGTGATTTTGTATGGCGACTGACGACCGGCTTCGATACGTATCGCCGGCTGACCGACGGCCGATGTAATACCAATCCATTTAACCGGGCGACCGTTCACCAGTACCTGTTTAATATTTACCGAACGGGCATTCATCTCTAAATTTAAAGCAGCCGGTTTGGGTAAGGCCGATGCAATGGTGTAATTATCTGTTAATCCTTTGCGCGAAAAATCAATTTTAACATCGGATGTATTCAACGATGCGTAGTTCCATTCTGCCGGGAAGCCTGGCTTGACGGTAAGTTGGTGGTTGAGCATATTAGGCTTGATGCCAAACAAACCTTCTACCACGGTACGTGCCGTAACACCGATAGGGTCGGCAAAATCGCGATATAATTCGCCGCGCTGGGCGTCGTAAAAAGACAACTGTTGAAAGTTACCTGGACTGGCCCCCAGGTACATGCTTTCTATCAATGCACTTTTCCAGAGGGGAAACGCGTCGGCAGATCGGCCGCCCTGCCAGTAAGCCAGGGCGGTATTCATGGTTTCGGCCATGGCCACATTGTTTAACGACCAGGTGTAGGGCAGCCAATTGGTAGTAGCCGGTAAGTAATAATTGCCGGTTAAGCCTTTAGCTGTTACAGGAATGTGCGGTATTTGAGTATCTACATAACGCAGGCTTTGATAGGCTTGCATTGCATTGGGCAGGCCTTCGTCAATAGCATGGTAAATAGTCCACAAGCCGGGCGACGTATGCAGAAGGCAGTTCCCTAAAAGGTCTTGAAACTCGGCATAAGTTCCTGCGCCCGGCATCCACAAAGTTTGGGCAACGGCATTTTTGATGTGTTGGGCTTCCTGCGCGTACGGAGCCGGGTCATCACCGGCAATGCGGGCCAACTGTGTGGCTACCTGGTTGGCTCGGTAGTTATAGGCTGATGAATGCGTTACACCGCCGCCGCTGTACTGCAGGGCATCGCTGGCCCAGATACAACAATATGCATCATAAAGGCCATCGCCATCACGGTCAAAGTTGCGCTTTTCCCAATTTAAATGTCTTTTGACGGTGGGCCAAAATTTTTTTACCTGCTCCCGGTCGCCGGTCCAGTAAAAATGGTTGAGCAACTGGTCAATAAACACCAGGTTCATATCGTAGTGATGTGGGCGGATATCGCCGCCGGGATTTCGGCTGATGTAACCACTGCTGAACATAGAGTTACCCAGCTTTTCCTGCTGCCGGGCCAAATGCAAAGCCGTGTCGGCAACAATAGGTCCCGTCTCGGGCGTTAATATTTGCGATTTCGCATAACTACTAAAATGCTGCAAAGCGCGGTCGTGCCAGCCCAAAACATCGGCGGCATAAGCACCACGCCAAGCAGGTAGTCGCATGCGCCAGGCTACTGCTCCGTGCAGGTAAGACGGACTTTCCCAAATAGCATCGGCTGCTATTGCCAGCGCGCCTCCCAGCGTGTTGATGTAAGGGTCAGGCGTTTTTAGTTGCACGCGCGCCGTTAGCTTAACCCGGGCGCTTTCGGCTTGCTGCATCAAGCTTGCAATCTGCGGATAGGTACTTTCTATTGGCCCAGGGCCAATCATCCAATACAAAGGCTGCTGAAATTGAGTAACAACTCCGAAAACTACGGGCTGGTTTGCTGCTGATGATTTAAGCAATGCCAGTGGCGAGCTTTGTTGAGCGGCATCTGCCTGTTTGATGATGTTTGAGTTAGGAAATATACCTGAGATAGTATTTTTTGAAACGATGGTCTGGTTTTGCCTGGCAGGGCTTTGGTTATTTTCGTACCGGGTGGCTTCAGTAGTGGCTTTGCCTTTAAAATCGAGCCGGAAGGTGTTTCCTGATAATTGGTAAACGTTGTTTTCGCAATACTCGGGTTTTAAATAAAAAGAAGATTCGGGGTCGGCACCGATATCACCATCGCGTGAAAATTTTTTTCCGGTGGCGCCGCCATATACCCACATCAGTTTCAAGTCAGCATCAACTCCGGTTAAGTTGGCTTTTAACAGTAAATGCTCGCTGCCGGCAGCGGCAAGCAATTGCAGTTTTAAAGTGCCTTTGCCTAATAAAGAGTCGCGTATCATATAGAGCATGCTGCCCGGGCGATAGCGGGCTTCGATGTGTTGTGCGTTAATCAGCCATTTACTGGTTTTGCCTTTAATTAGTCCCAGCTTCAAATTGCCGCCCATGCCCGGCAGGTAAAGTGCAAATTCGGGTAAATCACCGGCCTCAATCCGGAAGGCCGTGTTAGTGCCGTAAATAGCCCGGTTAAAACGACGCGTGCCATTGTTAATCACAAAGTCGGTGCCGTCGGGCCTGTAACGTATGGTGCGCTCAATACCGTGCCATAATGTAGGCTTTGTTTGGCTGTAAGTACCAACGGCGCATCCAAAGTTTAGTATCAGGAACGGTAAAAAGATTATTGTTTTAATACGGCGCATAAAACAGGTAGTCAAAATAAAAAGTATGTTATCCCAAAATTGGTTGAACGGGAATATTAATCAGGATTAGCAAGGTAACGCAAGTGAGCCTTGCATTAGTGCCAAAAGTAATATTTTATTAGTGCGACATCTCCGGTTTATGTAAAAGATGTTTTTGCAATCGTTACGCCATGACTTATACAAGATTATAATGTTGGACAAATAAGGTAGAAATCAGACTGTTTACTGTTCCTGTAATTGGCGATAATTACCAGCGCATCATATACTATAATGAGCTAAAATGTTGCTAAATGTCTGCAAAATACTGCTTGCATCTTTAAAAAAATCAGCTTTGATGCGCAAAATTCGGCAGGATTAGAGTAAAATTAGAAGTATAAGAGCCGGATAGTCACAGGTAATTTACAATATATGTGATGCAAAAAAAAATGAATATTACATTTATTAAAAAAAATATATAGATATTTTAAAATATTACTAATGCTTAAAGCTTTTAGTGTGTAAGTATTTAAAAAGTTAATAAGTATAGGACAGTGCAGGATGGTTTAACATAGGCAAGTAGATAATTTTAGATTCTGATAATAAGATATAGCTCTCTGCTAATATCGTACACCCACTATCAGTCAAACCAATTATTAAAACCGACATATGGAACAACTTTTACTTAACAATTCTATTGCTTTTTTATTGCCTGAGTTGCGGTATAACCAATCCAAAGTCAGGCCCAATAATTAGAAAGCTATAAAAGGCGGCAGCTCAGCCGTTTCCGAATTTCTCTTAGATCTAACGTATCAGATTTCTTATGATGTATAAATTACTAAAAAATTTATGTGGTCTTTTTTGCGCCATAATTTTCCTGAGCAGCTGTCGTAAGCAGGCTTTTGATGATTATTACGGCCGTCCCGATAATCTGCAACCACCTATTTACCAAGTGTTACAGTCAAGAGGTAATTTTACCAACCTGCTGGCGCTGATTGATAAGGCTGGTTACAAAAGTACGCTCAATGCCGCCGGCTACTGGACGCTTTTTGCACCAAACGACGCCGCTTTTCAGAAATACTTTGCCGAAAATAACACTACGCTTGACCGTATAAGTGCAGCCGCTGCATTCAAGATTGTAACGTACAATCTGGTATTCAACGCATTTCAAACCAATCATATTGCCGATTACCAGGCGCCAACGGGTTGGGTGCCCAATAATGCGTTTAAACGCCGTACTGCTTATTACGATGGGTTTTATAAAATAGGCAAACCGGCATCACAAGCTGCACAGCCTGGTGATTCGCTGGTGGTATTGTCGTCAAACAGAAACGGTACAGTGCCTTACCTGTACGGCGACAATAACAATAAGTACATTCCGTATTTCTATTCATCTTACATGTCGGCCAGAGGACTTACAGGTACCGACTATAATTATTTCTTTCCAAATTCTAATTACACCGGCTTTAACGTAGTTAATGCTGCAGTAGTTAATGCTGATATTCTGGCCGAAAACGGTGTAATACACGAGGTTGACCGCGTGATTGCCCCGCTGCCGAGTTTAGAGCAGCAACTGGCATCTAATTCACAGTACAGCGAGTTCAAAAAGCTTTTTGATCAGTACATGATCTCTTATTTAATTAATGCTCAAGCCACGCAGCGCTACAACACATTAACCAATAAATCAGATAACGTATTTATTAAGCAATACTTGCCTTTGCTGGCTTTTGCCCTTAATAACGAGAACTATATCAAGCTTACTGATAATGATAGCCAAACAGAAGGTTACTCGATGTTTGCACCTACCAATGCCGCACTAACCACTTATTTGAACACCGTTATACTGGAGTTTTATAAAACCATTGACCGTTTACCGCCTAATATTATTGCCGACTTTTTAAACGCGCATTTATGGCAAACCACCGTATGGCCAAGTAAGTTTAATACCACCAATAACTTTCTGGGCGAACCGGCCCGGTTTAACGCTAACAGCAATATTGTGGATAAGCAATTTTGCAGCAACGGCGTGTTTTACGGTGCTAACCAGGTTCAACGAGCCAACATTTTCAGTACCGTATATGCCCGGGCTTACCTTGATCCGGATTACTCTATCATGACCCGCCTGCTTGATCTTAATCTCCGAAATTCTATTACCAATCCTACATCGCGCTTTACCCTGTTTATGCTTTCGGATGTGGCCATACGTGCCTTGGGTTACGATTTTAATACCGCCACAAGTCAGTTTACTTTTACCACCAACGGAACCACCACCTCGGGTAACGGTCCCCGCGACCAGTTACTGCGTATATTAAATTTAAGTACCGTACCAACGCCGGATAATGAGCTTAACAATCTGGGCGGAAGCGGCATCATCGAAACCGTGAACGGTGAGTACATTAAATGGAATAACAACACTGTTTTTTCTGCCGGAAATATTGAGCGTAATGAACAGCCCACAGTGGTAGGCTCAAGAGATTACTCGAACGGAAGAGTTTACTTTTTGGGTAATAATCGGGTTTTATTTTATCCAATTACTACCATCCCGTCGCACATTGCCCGGTATGCAGGTACAGCTGCAAGCCCAGGGCCATATTACGATTTTTACCAGTATCTGCTTAGCTCAACTTTATACAACGCCAGTACAGGTGATTTGACAGGTTTATTGGGCGGCGCTAATTACACCGTATTTATACCTACCAGGGCAGCTATGCAGCAAGCCGTGCGCGATGGATTTTTGCCGGGTACCGTATCGGGCAATAACGTCACCTTTACTTACAACCCATCATCAGTGGATGATAAAGCTAAAGTAAGCCGTTTTATCCAGTTCCATATCCTGGATGGGGTTGCCATCGCTGCCGACGGCAAGAAAAGCCCTAACGGTTCGGCCTTTAATACTTTACTGGTCAACTCATCAGGCGATAAGCTATCGGTACTGGTATTTAATCAACCTAACAACCTGCAGGTACAGGATAATCGCACGCAGCGTGCTACGTACGTGCCGGCTGCCAGCAACAACCTGGCTACCCAGGCAATTCTGCACCAGATCAACAATTATTTAAGATATAACTACTAACGATACAGGACTAACTCATGAGAAGAATTTTTTACCTGGTTATTTATTCATCTGCTATTCTCTGCCTGTTATCGGCGTGGCAAGCCCATGCGCAAACAGCAGAGAAAATCCTGATCAAAGGGCGAATTACCGATTCAAGAGATAAACTTCCAATAATTGGCGCTACTGTAGTTGAGCAAGATAAAGATAAGCGTACCATTATTGGTGTGGCCACCGATATAGACGGAAACTTTGCGCTCAAAATCAGTGACGTTACACACAAAATTTCAATCTCGATTATCGGCTATAAACCTAAAGTGCTGGACATCGGCACACGGCGTGTTTTTAACACCACGCTGGAATCTAACGCTAACGAACTTACCGCAGTAACCGTTACCGCTCGCCAGCAGGTAAACAACGGTACCGGGTTTAATGTTGATAAACGCGACCAAACTACATCAACCGTAACCTTGAATGCAAAGGATGTAGAGGAGTTGCAAGCTACTACGATTGACCAGGCTATACAGGGCCGCTTGCCAGGTGTAGATATCGTTTCAAACTCGGGCGACCCGGGTGCTGGTATGTCCATCAAAATCAGGGGTACCAGTTCAATTAATGGTGCCACCAACCCGCTGATTGTGGTTGATGGTGTTCCGTTCGAAACTACGGTGCCGCCCGGATTTAACTTTGCAACGGCAGATAACACCCAATATGCCGACTTGTTAAGTATTGCTCCTTCAGATATTAAGGATATATCCATTCTGAAGGATGCTGCGGCTACCGCCGTTTGGGGGTCAAGAGCATCTAACGGTGTTTTAATTATCAACACCAAACGAGGCGCCAGGGGAGCGCCTGTTATTTCGTATACTTTTAAAGGTACAGGCACGCAGCAGCCAACGGGTATTCCGCTACTGTCGGGCGATCAGTATTCGACGTTGATACCCGAAATGGTAATGAACGTAAGAGGAACACCTTTGAATACTTTTACTATTAAAGAGTTTGAGTACGATCCGCAAAACCTTTATTATTATAACAACTACAGCCAAAACACCGATTGGGTTAAAGCCATATCCCGTGTAGGCTATGTGGCAGATAACAACCTGTCAATCTCGGGCGGTGGCGAAAAGGCACGTTATTTTGCCTCGGTAGGTTATAACACACAACAAGGTACTACCGTTGGTACTGGTCTTAACCGTTTAAATACACGTTTAAACCTCGATTACATCGTATCAGACAAAATACGTTTTACTACTTACGTGGCCTATGCACACGTTAATACCGATTACAATTATTCTAACAGTAATAATGGTACCGGGCCAGATGGTGTTAGAAATATTGCTGCAAGCCGGATGCCCAATGCCAGTATTTATGAATACAACGAGTTTGGTATTTTAACACCTAACTATTTTTCGCCGGCGGCCAACGTTCAGGGCCAATATCCTGGTACTTACAACCCGGTAGCCATGGCTAACGTAGCCACCAACAGTTTGCTTAATGATCGTATAACACCTCACTTTTATTTGCAGTATACCATTGTGCCAAGCATACTAACTGCAACAAGCGACGTGGTTTTTGATATCGACAACAAACGTCAGAACAGGTTTTTACCGCAAACTGCCACCGGCAGGCCATTTACAGAAACCACGGTGAATTACGCTTCGGTATCAGATTACGATACTTACAGCATTGCTACCAAAACCAACTTGCTTTATACACCAAGGCTAAATGAGAAACATGCTTTCCAGGTGCTGATGTCTTTACAGAGCAACGACAGCAAATCAGTATTGCAAGGTCAGCAAACCTCTAATACGGCATCAACCGTGTTGCAGGACCCATCATCACCATCGCGCGTAGTAACCGGAAACATCAGCTCCGGTATATCACAGCAGCGCTCTGTAGCTGCATTACTGCAGGGCCAATATAAATTTTTGGATCGCTACATTATCAACGTTGCGGCACGCGGCGATGGCAGCTCGCTGTTTGGCGCCAACAAACGCTATGGCTTGTTCCCGTCTGTGTCCGGTCGTTGGAGGATGTCGGGCGAACCGTTTATGAAACGGTTTTCAAACTGGCTGGACGAGTTGAGCTTTAGAGGTGGTTACGGTGTGAGTGGTGGTACACCCGGAACTAACACTGCCGGCTACCCTTACGTGTATTATAACAACTTTACCAATTATAGCAGCAACTATCTGGGCTTGTCGGGCTTGTACTCAACCAACATACAACTGGATAACCTCAAGTGGGAAACTTTAAAAGGTATTGATGCCGGTGTTAACTTGATTGTTTTAAAAAACCGCCTCAACATTGATTTCGGTATTTATCGTAACCGTACTTCCGATCTGATTACGCCAAACCTGGCGATATCATCAATAAACGGTTACAATGCAGTTACTCTTAACGTGGGTACTTTAGATAACCAGGGCTTTGAGTTAAGTATCTTTAGTACACCTTTCAAATCAAAAAATCTGATTGTTGATTTTAACTTCAATGTGGCCAGCAACAACAACGTGCTGCGTTCGGTATCACCTTACTATGCTACCCAAAACGGTAACGTAAATACTAATGGCGGGTACCTGTCTATTCTGCAAATCAACAATCCCTTAGGCTCATTTTATGGTTATAAATACAAAGGCGTTTATAAAGATGCCGATGCTACCATAGCCCGCGATGCTAACGGCAATAAAATTGTTACGCCAAGCGGCACTCCGGTACAAATGAGATTCAATTATCCGGCTACCGATTATGTTTTCCAACCGGGTGATGCCATTTATGAAGATATCAATCACGATGGTAACATTAATTACCAGGACGTAGTTTACCTGGGTAATGGCAGCCCTAAATTCTCGGGTGGTTTTGGCCCAAGCTTTACTATTAAAGGGAACTTAAAAATACAAGCCTACTTTAACTTCCGTACCGGTAATCAAATTATCAACAACGTTAAAATGACTACCACTAACATGGCAACTTTCAATAACCAAAGTACGGCCGTGCTAAGAAGATGGCGCAACCCCGGCGATGAAACAGATATGCCACGGGCTTTATACAACTATGGTTTTAACTGGCTGGGTTCTGACCGTTATGTTGAAAACGGTGATTTCCTGCGTTTTCGCTCTATTACCGCACGTTATACGTTTAACAAAGCATTTGCCCGCCGCCTAAAAACCAAAAACCTGAGCATGTATGTTACTGCCGAAAACCTGATGACTTTTACCAAATATTTAGGTCAAGATCCTGAGGTTGCTACCCGCGGCGAAGGTATCTATCAACAAGCTATTGATTTTAGCAGTACGCCGCCATTAAAGCAATTTACTTTCGGTTTAGCAGCAACATTTTAAAAGTTTAAATCAAGATACAATGTTTAAAAGCAAATTATATAAAACATTAGTAATAGCCCTGATTGCAGTATCGGCTTGCTCTTGTAAAAAATACTTAGAGTTGCGCCCTTACGACGGTGTAGTGCGTGATGAGTTCTGGCAAACTAAAGAACAGCTTTTGTCGGCCGTTATAGGATGTTATACCTCTTTAACCGTACAATCAAGCAGTGCAGATAAATCACCGGTAGAAAACTTTTTTGTATGGGGCGAAATACGTGCCGACATGGTAGTGCCGGGTATTGGTATGACGCTTGATGAAAACAACGTGGTAAACGGTAATATTTTACCAACCAACAGCGTAACCAGCTGGCGCGGTTTTTACCGGATAATTAACCAGTGCAACACGGTTTTAGATTACGCCCCCAATGTAAAGGCCGTAGACAACACACTTACCCAAACCCAGTTAAACGGCTATTTGGCCGAAGCGCTTACTTTACGCTCGCTGATGTATTTTTATCTGGTAAAAACTTTCGGTGATGTACCGCTGAAGTTGAAATCAACATCGTCTGACACCGATATTGGCCAAATACCTAAAAACACACGTAAAGAGATACTTGACCAGGTTGTAGCCGACTTAAAATTAGCTGAAAGCTATGCGGTGACCAGCTATGGCAATAACGCTTATGATAAAGGCCGGATTACCAGGTACACGGTTAATGCACTGCAAGCTGATGTGTACTTATGGATGGATAACTATGCTGATTGTATAACCGCATGCGACAAAGTAATCAGTTCCGGAAGGTATGGTTTGGTAACCAGTACCAGTCAGGCCGGTTGGTTTAATCCTCTTTATGTAGCCGGTAACTCTGCTGAAGGTATTTTTGAGATACAGTATGATCAGCAATTATTAAATCCGTTTTACAACATGTTTTTAACAACAAGGGCCCGCTACAAAGCAAACCCTATTGTAGTAGACGAGTTTTATACTACCGATTTACAAGACGAAAATAACAAAGACATCCGTGGAGTTGATGCTGCCGTTAGGGTGGGCGACCAAACCATATATAAATATGTTGGCTTGGATAAAGACAATACGCGCACTATAGATAACTCGTATGCGCACTGGATTGTATATCGCTACGCCGATATATTGCTGATGAAAGCCGAGGCCTGTATTTATTCGAACCGCGGTGCCGAAACACTGAACATCATCAACACTATACGTACCAGGGCAAAGGCCTTGCCGGCTTCGGCCCTGAGCCCTAACGCCGATGATGTTTCGGGATTAACAGATTATGTTTTAGCCGAGCGAGCCCGCGAATTTGCCTACGAAGGCAAACGCTGGTATGATTTGCTGCGTAATGCCAAGCGTAATAACTATGCGCGGTTAGATATACTGATTAGTGCTGCCGTGAGGGTTGTGCCGGCTTCATTCCAGCAATCTACTGTAAACAAGCTTAAAGATCCGAACAGTCATTACTTCCCTATAAATCAGTACGAGATACAGAACAACCCGAACCTGGTACAAAATCCGTTTTACAAATAAAGTAAGTTACAAATGATGTGCGATATGAGAAAGACAAAGAGGATGATACCGGCAATGCTGTTAGCGGCTGGTATGTTAGTGGTAATTACTTTGCATAGCTGCAAAAGAGATCATTTAACCTTAACTACAACAAGTACCGTAAATATGCTTACTTATTTGCAGCAAAATGCCGATCAGTATTCATTGTTTACCCAGATTGTGGAAAAGGCCGGTTACTCAAGCTTTTTGAATGCTTACGGCGCTTACACCATGTTTGTACCTACCAACGATGGGGTAACGGCCTATTTAAAAAAGAACAACAAGGCCAGCGTTAACGATATAGATGTAAATACAGCCAAAAACCTGGTGAGCATCAGTATTATACAAGATACCATTGCTACCAATTTATTCACAGATGGCCGCATACGTACGCCCACCATGTTATCTCAGTACTTAATTACAGGTGCTGCTAACAATAACGGTGTATCAACCATCACCATTAACAAACAGGCTAATTTGTTAAAAGGTAATATCCGTTTAGGTAACGGTATTATACACGTGATTGATAACATGCTGGTTCCGGCTACGCTTACACTGGCGCAAACGGTTGAGCAGCAATCACAATATTCCATATTTACAGAGGCTTTAAAAGCAACGGGGTTTTATGATTCGCTCAATGTGGCACCTGCCAATAATACGGTGGCCAGCCGCAAGTATTTAACACTGATAGCGCAGCCTAACAGCGTATTTGCCGCTGCCGGCATACCCGATTTTGCTACGTTAAGACAGCGGTATTCAACCACCGGTAATCCAAAAAATCCGCAGGATAGTTTATACCTTTTTGTTGCTTACCGGGTGTTTCCTGAGTTGTCTTACTTAACCGATCTGGCAACCATCACATCACACTCCACTTTGGCTCCGTTAGAGATAACTACCAGCGAGCTGGACGGGCAGGATGTATTGCTGAATAACATTGTGTTTAACGGTGTTTTAGAGCCTGGCGCCCCGCTCGATCGTAGTTTGAGCGATGTATCGGCAACTAATGGTGTGCTACACTCGGTGCAAGCCAATTATAAAATCAAAGTTCGTAAACCCGGACCATTGTATTTTGATTTGGGCGACCAGCCCGAAATTAAACGTACGCCGGGCTTGTATCGCAGTGGGCGTTACCCGGCTCCAACCGGCTACGTGTTCCAGTTAGGGCAACTGGCCGATGTAACCTGGGTAGGTGCAGGCGGCGCAGGTAATTTCTTCAGGTACTGTACCACCGGACCGGTACCATCATCAAGCGAGTACTATTACGGTAATGACTTTATACAACCTGCCGACCGTTTCAGAACAGGTACTAACGGTATGGCTTCTATTACCTTTAAAACGCCGTTGTTGGTAAAGGGCAGATATAAAGTGTGGGTAGATTATAAACGCGGTACCTCAACCAACCCAACCTTTGTAAGTATTGACGGGGTTACGTTGCCTAACGTCATCAACGTAAACGATGGTGTTAACGACGCTGAATCGGATGCAGTTTTAGAAGCTAAAGGTTACAAGCGTTATTCAGAGTCGCCGTTAACACCGGGTAACTCTGCCGGTGGAGGTAATGGGCATGTGGGGCGTTTAGCGGGTACGATCAACATTGCAACTACCGACCGCCATACACTCACCATTTTTACACCGTCAGGTGGTGGTGCAGCGCCAATTTCATTAGATGTGGTAGAGTTCAGGCCTATTGATATGCCAAGCCAGGTTTATCCGAAATTAGGTCGTGATGGTACTCTTAAATACTAAGCTCAACTCATTTTAAATAAACTTACAGTATCCTATAAAATGAATTTTAAATATAAAAGATATCTGCACTTCATGCTGCTGATAACCTTCGGGTTATCAGCTTGCAAAAAGCAGTGGGACAATCATAATGAAATAACAGACCAGCAACTGAACAAAACGCTGATGCAGCAAATTCAGGAAAATGCCAACCTGAGCACGTTTGCTGGTTACCTCACTAAATTGGGTTATGATAAAGTTTTATCATCGTCCAGAACTTACACAGTTTGGGCGCCCAGCAACCAGGCGCTGCAATCTGTTGACCCGGCAGTAGTGGCCGATACGGTTAAGCTTAGGATGTTTGTAGCCAATCATATTGCTAATCAAACCTTTTTAACCACAGCGCCTCAGCCTTCGCTTAGGGTACGTACGCTTAACGGTAAAAACGTAACGTTTACCGCTACTACGGTAGATGATGTTGCCATTACCCAGGCTAACCAGTATGTTAATAATGGCGTTTTGCATATCATCAGCCAGCCGCTTACACCAAGGCTAAATATTTATGATTACATAAAAAGTTTAACCAATGTGGGTGGTTTGCAAAGGGATTATCTGCAACGCCAGGATAGTACTTATGTAGATACCTCAAGAGCTACGGTTTCAAGCATTGATCCGGCTACGGGTAAGCCTATCCTGGTGCCTAATACCGGTGTTATTACCCGTAACCGCTATTTTACCAGGGTTGCCAACCTGAGCGCCGAAGACAGTACCTATACTTACTTCGTGTTGACCGATGCGGCTTATAATGCAGAACGTAACAAAGTAAGCCGCTTTTTTACTACCGTAACTAACTCTACCGACACTACCATGAATATTTTGGCCGCTTACAACGTGCTGAAAGATGTTGCGGTAAGAGGTATTGTAAAGCAGGCAGATTTGCCTGCTACGCTAACGTCTGTAAACGGGGTAAACATCCCAATTAACAAATCGGCCATTGTGCAAACGTATAATGCCAGCAACGGTATTGTTTACGTAATGAGCAGCCTTGATTTTAAGCTGGAAGATAAAATTACGCCCATTGTTATTGAGGGTGAAAGGCCATCTTTTTACGCCCGCACCGACAGAAACTCAAATATTTTTATCCGCTCGAGGCAAGATCCTAATAATGGTCAAAAGTTTAATGACATTATGATCAGGGGAGCTGATCTGCCGGCTTCATTCTTTGCTGCTTATAAGCTGAGCAACCTTTATACTTGCCGGTACCGGGTAATATGGCGAGCCCTGAACGATATTGCCTTCTCTTCGGGCGCTAGCGACTTTCAACAGCGCTTAACGTTTGGACAATTGTCTGCTTCAACAACAAGTAACGGAACCATAACTCCTACGCCTACGGTAACTTACCCATACACTGGCGTTGGTTATCTGCGCTATTCAGAATTGGAGTTAACCGGTGCTACGCTGGGTAGTGGTGCCCCGACCCCTGGTACGCTCAACGTGGTAAACGGTATGTTAAATATTACCAAATATGCTTCTGTAAATATGTATGCCCAAGGCTCCACTATCGCCTACAGCTCTGCCAATGCAGACCGGAATGCCATGACTTTAGATTACGTAAAACTGATACCTATTTTACAATAACCTTTCAATCTTAACTATGCAAAATTCTACTAAAGTGTTTGGTTTGCTGCTTTTTCTTTGCCTTTGCAGCGGGGTAAAGGTAATGGCTCAGCAAACGGATAGCGTATCAGTGCAAATGGCAGATAGTATTGCCCGGTATAAAGCCGACTCTATCACAAGGGCCAAATCACCAAAGGTGAGTGGTGTAATACGGGATGCTGCCACCAAAAAGCCTGTATCTGGTATCAACATCAGTATTCCTGCCTTTTCTGCTGCCATTACCGACGAACGCGGCAGGTTTACCATCAACGTACCCAACTATGATGCTTTGCTTATTATTAAAGGGCAATCATACCAGCAAAAAGAAGTTCCGCTTAAAGGGCGTAACAAACTGCCGGAGATATTCTTGTTCGAAGATACCTTCAATTCCATTTATGATGTAGCCCAGTTTCCTTACAAAGAAACACCCGTAAACCAAACGGTTAATGCTGTTTCGAGCGTAAATACATTGGGGGCATGGGAACCTACCAGTTTGGAAATGCCCGACAGTTACCTGCAAGGTAAGGTAGCCGGGTTAAATGTAATACGCCGCTCGGGTACGCCTAACATTGGTGCCAATTTATTTTTGCGTGGCTATAACTCCTTGTATGCCACTAATACGCCGCTCATCGTTGTGGATGGGATGATTTATGATAACTTCAATTACGCTAATTCTATCATATCAGGCCATGTGCATAACCCGCTGTCAAATCTTGATTTAAGAGATGTAGCCAATTTTACTGTATTAAAAGATGCTGCAGCTGCTGCTTACGGTACCAAGGGCGCCAATGGCGTTATTATTATCACCACCAATAACCATCCGGAGTTGGCTACCAAAATAGACTTTGGCATTTACAGCGGTTACAATTATATCAACTCCAATTTCAGGCTGCCGGTGATGAAAGCCGGCGATTACCGCACTTATTTATCAGATGTATTAGGCACCAGTGGTTTAACCTCGTCACAAATAGCCGGAAGACCGTATTTTAACGATAACGTATCTAACTCAACTTATTACGCATACCACAACGATACTGATTGGCAAAAAGCGGCCTTTAAAAACGGATATAACCAAAATTACAATTTAAGGGTTTCAGGCGGTGATGATATTGCCCGGTATGTGCTCTCGCTGGACTATGGCGACAACAAAGGCATCACCCGAATGACCGACCTCACTAAGTACAGTACCCGTTTTAACGCCGACTTAAATATCAGCAGAAAGTTTACGGTTAATGCTAATTTGTCTTTTGCCTATAATGAGCAAAACCTGCGCGACCAGGGTTTGGCACCTAAAACCAACCCAATTTACCTGAGTTTGATTAAATCGCCGTTGCTGCGTGTTTATCAGGTAAATGCACAAGGGGTCGAATCGCCTAACCTGTCTGATACTGATATATTTGGATACAGCAACCCGGAGTCGATCATAACCAGAGCACAGGGTAGTAACAGAAATTATCGTTTTTTTGGTAACATCAATTTTAAATATCAGGCTAACCGTTACCTGGCCATACAAACTATGCTGGGCGTTACCGCCGACAAGGTTAGAGAAGGCTTTTTCATCCCCCGTGCCGGTGTAGCCAACGATACCCTGGCAACGGCAATTATAGATAGTCGCCTGGGCAGCCAGGTACAGCGCCTGTTTAATATTTACAATGATACACGGGCATCATATGTGCGCACCTTTAATCGTATCCATAGCTTAAATGTAAATTTAGGAGTACGTTACAGCCAGTATAATACCAACGTTAATACCAACTTTGGTTACAACTCGGCTATTGATGAGTTAATAACCGTAGGCCAGGGCGATCCGGCATTGCGTGTTACCACCGGCGATATTGGTAAGTACCGTTGGATGAATAATTACTTCAACGCCGAATATCAGTTATACAATAAATATCTGTTTGCCTTTAACGTAGCTGCCGATGCGTCATCGCGTTTTGGTACTGCTATTCCGGGCGCCTTATCCTTAGGCGGAGTAAAAATGGCTGTGCTTCCATCTGCTTCAGTAGGATGGGTGGTGTCGTCAGAAAAATTTATGTCGAACGTAAATTTTCTGGAATTGCTTAAGCTGAGAGCAAGTTACGGCTTAACCGGTAATGATGATATTGGTAACTATGCTGCGCGTCAGTATTATGTGAGCCAGAACCTGCTGGGTTTGCAAGGCCTGGTTCGCGGTAACATTGGCAACCCGGCTTTACAGTGGGAAAAAAATCAGAAACTAAATTTTGGTTTTGACGCTGCATTGTTTCAGGAGCGTGTAACTATTACGGCTGATGTTTTTAGAAACACTACCAGTAAAATGTTAGTTCGTGACCCTGCGCCTACAGCTTCGGGTTTGGATTATGCCATTACCAACAGTGGTGGTATGCGTACCAACGGCGCCGAGCTATCGGTAAACGCACGCATCATTAGTTCGGCCAACCTGAAATGGGATTTAGGATTTAACATTGCCACTTACCGTAATAAAATTACCCGATTACCTAACACCATTGAAACGCAGTATGCGGGTGCTACCATATTAACGCAGGTAGGTATGCCTGCCAACGTATTTTATGGTTACAAAACCAATGGCGTATACGCCAGCAACGCCGAAGCAAGAGCCGCAGGTATGAGTGTTAGAAATGCCAATGGTGTTTTAGTGCCGCAGCAAGGTGGTGACATGCGGTTTGTAGATGTGAACAACGACAAAATTATTGATGCCCAGGACCGCCAGGTAATTGGTAACGCTAATCCTGATTTTACGGGTGGCATAAGCACTGGCATTACCTACAAGCGTTTTAATGTAAGTGCGCTGGTTACATTTGTAAAAGGTAACGAATTATACAATTATACCCGTAGGCAAATCGAATCTGCTTCCGGGCCTGAAAATCAGTCGTTAGCTGTGGTAAACAGGTGGAGAGCCGATGGCCAGGTGACCAACGTACCGCGGGCATCTTACGGCGACCCTACCGGTAATGCCAGTTTCTCAGACCGTTGGATCGAAAACGGATCATACATGCGTTTAAGAACCGTATCTGTAGGCTACGATGTGCCGTTTAGCTACAAGTTTTTTAAATACTTTAAAGTATACGCCACGGCCAATAACCTGTTTACTGTGACTAAGTATCTGGGTTATGACCCTGAGTTTGCAGCTAATCAAAGTGTGTTTTTGCAAGGTATTGATACCACGCTCGAACCTCAGTTTAAAACAGTACAGTTAGGTTTACGCATTGGTATTTAACCGGTTTTGGATTTTTGAAAAAATCAAGATGATGAAAAGATTTTCTTACACAACAATTAATAAAATATTACTGCTTGTTGGCCTGTTCTCGGTGCTTTCGTGCAAAAAAATACTCGATGTGCCGCCGCAAAGTGCAGTAGATATCACACAAAACTACCGCGACGTTTATGATGCCAATGCGGCTGTGATTGGTATTTATGGCAAGCTTTTAACCATTGCCGACCGGTACATCGTGTTAAACGAACTCCGGGCCGATTTAGCCAGCCCAACTGCCAATGCCGACCGCTATCTGCAGGAATTGAGTAACCATAACGTATCCGCCGATAACCCATGGGCAGATGCCAGGCCGTTTTATAACATTATTTTAAACTGTAACGATGCCATGAAAAACTTCGATATTATGGTACAGCAGTCTAAAATGACACGCGACGAATACCGTCAGCGTTATGCTGATGTGGCCGCCATAAGGGCATGGTTGTATTTGCAGTTAGGGATTCATTTTGGGCAGGTGCCTTATGTAACTGATCCGCTCGAAACTACGGATGCGCTGAAAGATGAAAGCAAATACCCGCGTTTACCTTTCAATGATTTGCTGGATAAACTGATTGCTTCTTTAAAAGACCAATACCTGGATGCTTATCCAACATCGTCATCCATCACCGGTGCCACCAATACGTCGTTGAATACAACGGTTGATGGTTATCCTACCAGCTTCTTCTTTATTAACAAACGCTGTATACTGGGCGATTTATATTTGTGGAGAGGCCGTTATACCGATGCCGCAGCCATGTATCGTTATGTAACCGAAACTGGTTACCGTAACGAGGGCGGTGCCGGCAACACAAGCTTTTGGCAGTATAAACCCAACTATAACAACTTTAATATAGTTTATTCTAAAGCCGGCGACGAGCGTACACTGATAGACGATAACAATAACGTAGCGGGCTGGAGAGCTATATTTGGGTCTTCGTCTTTATCACAAACGGATGTGAACAGCGAGTGGATATGGTATCTGCCTTTCGACAAGAATTTTAAACCGGTAAATCCGTTCATCGATTTGTTTTCTAACCAAAGCGGCCGGTATTTGATTACCGCTTCTAAACTGGCCCTGAACAATTGGAACAATCAAACACAACGAAACGGTTTTCCTTATGATGCCCGCGGACGTTTAAGCGTGCGTACCATTAATGGTCAGCCGGTAATTGCCAAGCAGCTGTACTACTATTTAGATGGTACCAGCTTGTTGCCTGTTAACGTACTGCAACGCCAGGGCCGTTGGTTGCTTTACCGTGGCGCTACGTTAAACCTGCGCTTTGCCGAGGCTGCGTGCCGCGACAGTTATGTTGATGTGGCTTACGCGCTTACCAATGTTGGTGTAAGCCGGGTTTTTGATGGTGCATGGCCAAATCCTGTCGTTGCCGCAACAAGCACGGCACCGGGCAATGTGCCTACCGATAAAACAAATATTCAACAAACTAAAAAGCCTGCTCCTTACGATTTGGATGGCCGTAATGGCGATGTACCTTATTACCGCGCGCCATGGCATAGGCAAATTGGTTCACGTAGCCGGGCAAACCTGGTTGATTTACCATCTACATTGGTAACCGGTATTGACATTACCGGCATGGAAAATGCCATTATTGACGAAGCCGGCCTGGAAACTGCTTATGAAGGTAACCGTTGGGGTGATTTGCTGCGGGTGGCCTTGCGTCGTAATGATCCATCGTATATTGCCAATAAAATATCAGACAAATTAAATGCTGATGGCAACTCTGGCGCTGCAAGTGCGGCAAAAAGCAAGCTGTCGTCGGTAAATGGATTATATCTGCCTTTAAAGTTTTAATTGAATACTCTACAAAAAGCAGCTCTGAAATACGGGCTGCTTTTTTTATGCGCTTATGTGGGTAATCGTCTGTAAAAATCTCATTACCTGAATAGTGTAAGCCCTTTGTGACATCTGCACAGCCTGGGCAATACCTATCTTGTGTTGGCTTGTCAGAGCTACAAAACCTATAAATTTCCGCTAATTTTTATGAATCAACTTTTACCTAAGGCGTGTGCCATTGCGTTTATTGCATTGTTAGGTTTCGGCATAAAGGCTTCAGCCCAACGGCAAATGGAATACCTCGACCGCGGTTTGGTAGCCATAAACCAGGGCAGCGGCAAAGTTTTTTTAAGTTGGCGCATGCTGGGTACCGAACCTGATAATGTGGCTTATAACCTATACCACCAGGTTGGTAGTAAACCGGCAGTGAAGGTAAATGTCGCCCCCTTAACCGAGGCAACCAGCTATACTGAAGAGCGGGTAGACAGTACAGTAAATAATACCTGGTTTGTAAAAGCGGTGGTTAATAATAAAGAGGAGAGTGCCGGTAAAAATTACACGCTCGCAGCCCATGCACCCACGCAGCAATACTGGCAATTACCGCTCAAAAATCCACAAGGATACATCCCAAACGATGCCAGCGTAGGCGACCTGGACGGTGACGGGCAATATGAAATTATCCTCCACCAAACCGGCCGCGGCCGTGATAACTCATCGGCCGGGTTAACCGACCCGCCGATACTGCAGGCTTACAAGCTGGATGGTACTTTACTTTGGGAAATAAACTTAGGGCACAACATCCGCGAAGGTGCACACTATACCCAGTTTATGGTGTACGACCTGGATGGCGACGGCATTGCCGAAATTGCCTGTAAAACAGCCGACGGAACAATAGATGGAAAAGGTAAAGTGATTGGCGATTCGACAAAGCACTACGCCAACGCCCAGGGCCGGATATTAGACGGGCCTGAATATTTGACCATATTTAACGGCCGTACAGGCGCTGCTATGGAAACTACCAATTACCTGCCTACCCGTGGCAATATAGGCGGATGGGGCGGCCGGGGCGGTAACGGTGGCAATGATAATTCCGGCAACCGGGTAGACCGATTTTTAGCTTGCGTAGCGTACCTTGACGGGGTACACCCAAGCGTGGTGATGTGCCGGGGATACTATGGCCGCACGGTGCTTGCTGCCTGGGACTGGCGCGGGGGCAAGCTTACCTCTCGATGGGTTTTCGATACTAAAGATGGTGCTAATCCATATTCAGGTATGGGAAATCATAACCTGACGGTAGCCGATGTTGATGCTGATGGCAAAGATGAGATTGTTTACGGTTCTATGTGTGTTGATGATAATGGAAAAGGATTATATACTACCGACCTGCGGCATGGCGATGCTGTGCATGTAAGCGATTTAGACCCCTCGCGACCAGGTTTGGAGGCGTTTGGCGTACACGAGATTGAAGAAAATACCAAAGGGCCCGGCATTGCTTTCTTTGATGCCAGGACCGGCGAAATATTATGGAAAGGCGCTCCTGACGAAGATGTAGGTCGTGGCATGTCGGCCGATATTGACCCACGTTATCCGGGCGTAGAAAACTGGGGTAACATCGAGGGGTTATACTCGGCCAAAGGCGAAAGTATAGGCGCAGCACCACGCACCATTAACTTTGGTATTTGGTGGGATGGCGATTTATTGCGCGAACTGCTGGATGGTAATCGCGTGATGAAATGGGATTACCAGAATAGTAAACTTAATAACTTACTGGTGGCAACCGGTTGCCAATCCAACAACGGAACAAAATCTACCCCCACCTTAAGTGCCGATTTATTTGGCGACTGGCGAGAAGAGGTCATATTACGCGCTAACGATAACCAAAGCCTGCGCATCTATACCACTACTATTCCAACTCAATATCGTTTCCGTACCCTAATGCACGACCCACAGTACCGGCTAAGTATTGCCTGGCAAAACGTAGGCTATAATCAGCCGCCTTACACCAGTTTCTTTTTAGGCGATGGTATGAAAGCGCCTGCCAAGCCCAATATTGTAGTAGTAAAAGCTAAAGAAAAATAATTACCTGATATCAAATTGATTGATGCACTCAACTTAGCTGTCTTTTTTACGGGGGAATGGTAGGTTCATCCTCATGCCCCTGTCTTCGCCGGTTTGGTTGGTATATCTGGTTTTTTTGATAACACGTACCGCTTCTTCATCGCATCCGTAGCCTAAGCTCTTAACCACCACAATGTCTTTTGTGCTGCCGTCTTTTCCTACGGTATATTCAACAGTAACAGAGCCGGTGATATGATTTGCTTTTGCCTGCTCCGGATAGGCTAATTGGTCTATAATACCCTCGTCACCGCCAATGGCCTCAATCGGTACTTCGGCACGTTCTTCTTCATGATAGTATAGTTCTTTCGGATTTGGGTTACCGGCTGCTGTGGGTACGGTATATTTAATGTCCCATTTTTTATAATAATCCTCTAACGGCGATAGTCCCGCTTTTTTACGGCGTACATTTACGTTAGCCTCATCTTCTATAGGTTTGATCAGCACACGGCCATCCCTTGTTTCGTGCAGTTGTGTGCCGTATAGCTGCAGCCGCCCTTTATCGGCACGTACCCGGTCAATCATCAGTGGTAAAAGCGTTCGGTCCAATTCTCCTTGTTGTGCAGCTTTTATAAAAAGGGGCAAATATTTTTCCTGGGCATCAGTATCGTTGTGCTGTACCACCATAAACACCACTTTGTTTTGTGCTCCCACCATCGACTTGCCCGGGTAACCATACTTAGAAATAATTTTTTCTACTTTGGCCAGGTTGGCCAAGTCGGCAGCGCTTTGCTTTTTCATCAAGTCATTATCTTGCTGCGAGTA